>JBDSSU010000545.1:0-9062 GCA_039928635.1 Opitutaceae bacterium
CGCAGCTCACGCGTCGCGTTCCGTAATGCAGGCTCACTTCCCGGAGGCTTGCTTCCGGGTGAGCAACCCATCCCTGGATACGCACGCTCTCCCGGACAGGCGGGTCGGCGGGAAATTCGATCGACGCCTGCAATCCGCGGCTGAAGACGACAGCACTAAATTGCTGCAACGGCTGCCACTCATCTGTGCCCGGCGGGGCGGCCAGCAATTTCAACCAGTGAGCGCCGGCCGGGAATCGCCCCCGCAGTTCGAATCCCCACAGGTCGCCTTCGCCCGTCACCTTGAAGGCCGCGCTGACATCGGGACGCGGATGCCGTCGGATGCTTTCGATCGCGACCCGGTCGGCGATGACATTGATCTCGGGCGGTCGGTTGGTTCCTTCCAGCAGACACCAACCGCTGATTTCCAGGATCCCCGTATTGGACTGCAGCGGCAGGGCGGTTTCGATCCGGTGTTGAAAGCGGCGCGTCATGGCGATGGCTCCGTTCGACCGAAGACGCGCCGGATGGACCGCAAGGGAGCCGTCCATCGCCAGCTCGCGGAGGACTTCAAGTTTTTCATTTCGGCATCCAACCTTTCGATCCGCGCCTTCTGGCCGGCGGCATTACCTTCCACTTGATCCACCAGTTTGAGCGCCTTCGACAGCCGGTCAGAGGCGGTCTCGAAGTCACGCCGCAACGCCCCGAGCTTGATTTGCACCTCCCGATTGTCCTTCTCCGCATCAGCGAGCGCTTGCCGTGCGGTGGTTTCGGCGGCGTGCGCGTTTTGCAACTCTGCCAGTGACCGGTCGGCGATCGACTGGAGTTCACAAAGGAGCTTGGAGTATTCGGTGCCCCTGGCTTGAAGTTCGTCCCGGATGTCCTCGAGCTCCAGGATTTGAACCTGGGCAAGAATCAGTTGCTTTTGGAGGGCCCCAAGATTCTCAAGAGGTTCATCGGGGGACGCAGAGGCGGGCACTCGCTGGTTCTAACGGTTCTCCCAACAGCACGTGAAGCGGAATCTCCGTGAAGCTTCCGGCGAACTCTCAGCCGTGACGATTCAGTTCAACCCCGAATGGGCACGAACAGACACGAATGCAAAACGCCCGGAGACGGTGGCGCTTGAGCCGCACCCTTGAAGGGTGCGTGGTTTCTCAAAGAATCGATCCAACCTCAGAGCGTGAACCCGGCGTCCTGCGCGTCCTTTGAAAACGTCTTCACCGTATCGAGCGACAGTTCGGTGAGATCGAGGCCGACCATCTTGGCCGCTTTGGCGAGGATGTCGTGGGGAACGGTGATGATCTTCGCGCCGCATTCCTGCGCTTGGAAAATATTCAGAACTTCCCGCGTACTGGCCCACAACAGCTCCGCCTTTGGCTGCCCTTCGAGCAATGCACCGCAGGCGCGCATCATCGGCATCGGATCGACGCCCGTATCAGCAATGCGCCCGGCAAACACCGAAACCACCGAAGCCACCGCCGGGTTCAACGCTTCGGCCACGCCCGCCACCTGCTTGAGCGTGAGCAATGCGGTGACGTTTAACTTCACGCCTTGCTGAGCGAGCTCCTTGATCAACGGCAGACATGAATCCCCGCGGGAATTCGTGATCGGGATTTTCGTATAAACGTTTTTCGCCCACGCCGTGATCTTCAAGGCCTGACGTTTCATCTCGACCAGATCGTCGGTGAAAACCTCCAGCGAAATGGGTTTGGCGGTGACGGACTGGAGAATGTCTTTCGCGAACGTTTCGTAATCCTTGATCCCCGCCTTTTTCATGAGGCTTGGATTCGTCGTCAGGCCTTTGATGTAAGGCTTGGCGTAGAGATCGAGAATGCCGGCTTTGTCGGCACCGTCGGCGTAAAGCTGAATCGTAAGATCGTTGAGCGTCTTCATTGGCGGAGCATTCAGGTTCGCACATCAGGGCGTGCAAGAATAATTGCCGCGGCGGCGGAGAGGGACTTCACGACGAAGTCCGGCGGTTCCCGCAGCGCCTCGTCGTAGCCGAAATCGAGGAAGATGGTGCGCACTCCCGCGCGTTTGCCGCAGTCGATGTCCCGCCAGCGATCCCCGACCATCCATGAGCGTTTAAGGTCGAGCCCCAGCGTGGCGGCGGCATCCAGCACCATACCCGGCTCCGGCTTCCGCCGCTGGGAAATTTCGCCGCGTCCCGGATCGTAACACACCTCGATGCGTTCGATTTGCGGCACGAGCGAAAGCAGCCTGGCATGCATGGCTTCGACGACTTCGCGCGCTTGATCGCCGCGGCCGACATCGGGCTGGTTCGTGGCAACGACGAGAGCCCAGCCCGCCGCATGGAGCGCTCGACAGGACTCAGCCACATCCCCGAATAAACGGAAATCCTGCACCGCTTGCGGAGGGTAAGGTTTACCGTTGCGAATCACCTGAACGTTGAGCGTTCCATCGCGGTCGAGGAAAACGGCCGGTCGAAGCGGGCGCGGCGTCATCAAAAAGGGCGATGGGCTCGTGGCGGAAAATCAGGGTTTCGCGGCCGCCACCGATTCCCATTTTGTCTGGTTAACCTTCACGTCGGGATGGGAGACCCAAAGATGCCAGACCACCGCTTGGAACGCCTCGCTATGCGGCGTGATATTGTTGGGGTTGACGGTGGGGATGATGACGCACGCGTCCGCGACCGTTGCGGTGTAACCGCCGTCTTTGCCGACAATCCCGATCACGCGCGCGCCGATCTGTTTCGCCAATTGCACCGCCGCCACGAGATTGGGAGAAACATTTTTTTCCACGTTTCCGCCGCCCACCGAAAGGATCAGGAGGGTATCCTTGGCGTGCAGCCGTGAACCGCGCAGCCATTCCACGAAGACACTGGCCCAACCTTCATCATTCGTCCGGGCGGTGAGTTCGGAGACGTTGTCGGTGGGAGCGTAGGCCTCGAACCCGCCAATCTTGCGGAAATCATTCACCGCGTGGGAAGCGTTCGCGGCACTGCCACCGACGCCGAGAATGAAAAGCCGGCCGCCCCGCGAGCGGAGGGCCACGAGCTCCTTGACGCATTGCTCGCAGGCCTGCGCATCGAGCTTGGCGACGATTTCAGCGGTCTCTTTGAGGTGTTGGATCGAGTAGGACATGAGGTGTGAAAGGGGTGAGTTTTAGAGCGAAGCCGTGGACGAAGGAAGGGTCGGCTCGTTGTCGCCGCGGATTTTCGCTGCGCCGAGCAGGCGATCAAGCTCCTGCAAGCCCTCGTGCGAGCCGACCTCGTAGAAACGCGCGGGAATTTCCAGTCCGGCGAGTTCGCCCCGCGCGACCAAAGCCTTTTGAACGGCGGCGAGATCCACGGGTTGATCGCGAAGGAAAGCGTCGAAAGCGGCGGCCCGGAAAGCGCCGAGCCCGTAGTCGATGTGTTTCATCTGGGGCAGCTTCGCCTGCTTGTCGTAAACTTTGATCTCACCGGCGGAAAACCAGACGTTGCTCGCGTCGTAGCGTTCGTGATTTTCAAAGACGGTCATCAACCCGAGTTTTCCCGAGCGAAGAAAATGGTCGCCCACTCGGAGATAATCGATGGGCAGATAGCTGTCGCCGTAGAGAACATAGAACGCCTCGCCCAACTTCGGGAGGGCTTGGATCAACGCGCCGCCGGTGCCGAGCAGTTTTGGGCCGTCGAAGGAATATTCGATCTGCATCCCCCATTTCGCGCCGTTGCCGTAGCGTTCCACGATCATCTCCCCGAGATAGCCCACGCAAAGGACGATGCGCTTGAGGCCGGCTCGCTGCAGCAGCCTGAGCTGATGCGAGAAGAAAGGTTCGCCCGCCACTTCGACGAGCAGCTTGGGAATTTTCTCCGTGATCGGGCGGAGACGCGTCGCCAACCCTCCAGCGAGGATGGCAACGGGAAGATCGGCGGGCGTCATTTCGGGATAGGCGAAGAGGCAGTGTCAACGGTGGCGCGCTTCAGTTTTGCGCGACCACTTTGGTGCCTTCGAAATCGAAGCGGAAGCGCACTTCCTGCAGCCCTTTTTCGCGCATCGCGTGGCGGAGTTTTTTCTTGTCGCCCGCGTAGAACATGAGGAAGCCCCCGCCACCCGCGCCAATGAGTTTCCCCCCGAGCGCGCCGTTCGCCATGGCATGGTCGTACCACTCGTTGATGTGGGCGTTGCTCATGCCGGAGGAGCGGGTTTTTTTGCGCTGCCAGTGGACGTCCATGAGGCGGGCGAATTCCTCCAGATTGGCGGACTCGAGCGCCTCGAGGGATTTGTAGCCGAGCTCCTTCGTGAAATGGAGATTATCGAGCATGGATTGATCCTGCTGTTTCGATTTCTCGTTCTGGTCCTTGAGGATCGCCGACGCGCTGCGGGAATAGCCGGTGAAGAAAAGGAGCAGGTTGTCCTCGAGGTTGAACACCGTTTCCTCGCTGATTTTGCACGGCCGGTACTCCACGCGACCGTCGGGGTGAAACGTGAAAGCCGTGATGCCGCCGATCGCGGCGATGTACTGATCCTGTTTGCCGATCGGTTCCCCGAGCTTGTTGATTTCGATGTCGCAGGCTTCGGCCGCCAGCTCAGCCGGCGAAACGAGATTTTTTTTCACCGCATGCAAGACCTTGAGCAAAGCGGTCGTGAAGCTTCCCGATGAGCCCAGGCCTGTGCCGCCCGGAATGTCCGCCATGGAGGTCAACTCCATCGAGCGTCCATCCAGGCCGAGCAGCTTGAACGCTTCCCGAATAATCGGGTGCTCGAGCTGCGCTGCCTCGGCGACGCGCTCCAGCTTCGAGTACTTCACGATCAGGTCGCTGACAAAGGTGCGGTGCAGCGTGATGTAGACGTACTTGTCGATCGCCGCTGCGACGAGGAAGCCGCCGTGGTCGCGGTAGTAGCTGGACAGGTCGGTGCCGCCTCCTCCCAAGGAAACGCGGAGCGGTGAACGGGTGATGATCATGCGAAGAAGATTAAAGAGGGAGGGGAGGTGCCGCGTGAGGCGAAGTTCTATTCCGCAATTGGCCAAGGGCGTGACGGAGGTCGGGCAAGGCGGATCTGCCTAAACCGTACAGACAGAACGCCCCGAAAAGAGTGTTGATGGCTGCACAAATCCCCGAGGCAAAAAGCATGTTGGAACCTTTAAGTAACATCGTTCCCTCGAGTCCGTAGAAAATCAGGAGGTTCAGATTGGCGATCACCGCCAGGAAACAAATGACCGTCGCGCGGTGCGGGTGTCGGGCGCCGACCAAGGCGAACCCGAGGACCATCGGCACAAAAAGATGATTTTCATGCACTCCGATATTGAGCAAAAAATAGGCGAGGAAGGCCACGCAGCCAAACCACACGAATTCTCCGAACGATCGCCGCCGGATCGCGAAGATCGCGAAGACCAAAACGTAGGAAAAATAAAAGAGCGCCCGCATCGTCCCGGAAAGCGCGGCACTGGCCTTCACGTCGTAGACATGTTTTCCGCCCTGTTCCGCGTAAAGGTAGAGCTCAATGAGCCAGTTGGCGTTCAGGCCTTGCAGGCTGAGCGCCGGATGCGAAGTCGCCAGGGTGAACGCGCGCCAGAGCATCGCGGGTTCGACGAGCAGCAGACAAAGCGCGATCGGTGCCGCCGCGCCCGCACCCAGTCGGAACAGCAGCGGCAACCACGCTCTATAGGATCTCGCTCCTTCGAGGGAAAACCCGATCGCGTGCGCGATGAAAAACGGAGCGATGATGATCGGTTGCCACTTCAGCATGATCGCCATGCTGAAGAAGAAGGAAGCAAAGATGAGACGGCGAATTTGCAACGCCCACAGCGAAGCGAACAACGGGGCGAGGTAGAGAACGTCGATGTAGGCAAGGATCGCCGAGCTCAGGAGCAGGGCAAAGAGCAGCCCGACCGTCCAGCCGAGGCTCCGCGTCCAAGCGGCGTAAACCACGGTTCCCGCGGCGACTGCCGATACGATCATGCCTTTCACCAGCACGAATTGGGAAAGGGGAGCGAGGGTGGCGTTGGCGATCTTGAAGATGAGAAACACCCCGGGCGGGTAATCGGTGAAGGCCTGGCGGTATCCTTCGCGAAGCCCGTGCTTGGCGACCAACTCGGACCAGCGGATCCAGAAAACGGTCATGTCCTCCGTCCCGGGAAGGCGGATAAACGCGAGGTATGCCGCCACGGCCGTCAGCGCCAGGAAGGCGAGGGTGACGCGCGGCTTCGGAAGAGCGGACCCGATCGGAGATTCTTCGGCAGCGGCCCGCGTCATGGGAGACTATCTGCTTCCGGCGATGAAACCGCTTTTTCGATAAATCGCCTCGACGATTTCCAGCGTCCGGATGCCTTCGCGCAAACCGGGCGACGGCTCACGACCCGCGGCGATGTCGTCGACGAATGCCTCAGTTTCAATGCGCCAGGAATCGTCGCCAGCGGGATATTCCCAAATCGTCGTTTCCGGCGGTCCCATCTGCGGCAGCATTTTATAGTAGGCGATCCGCTCGGGACCATAGCTTCCTCCGAGACCATCGATCGCGATCTTTCCGTCGCGACCATAGATCTCGAGCGAGAACAGGTTTTTCCACTCCGTGCAGCTGACATGCAGCCACGCCGTTTGTCCGCTTCCGGTCCGCAGGGAAAGGAAGGCGTTGTCGTCGACCTTCATGTCCCAAAACGAAGTCGTGGCGTGGCCTTCGACGATGGGAAATTCTCCCAGGAACCAACCCGCGAGATCGATCAGATGAACGCCTTGGTCGATCAGTTCGCCGCCGCCGGAAAGTTTCGCGTCGGCGCGCCACTCGCGGTCGTAGCCTTTGCGTCCGCCGTGTCCATAGCGCGCGCGCAGGAACATGAGCGGTCCCACCGCTCCCGCGTCGATGAGCGCACGGGCTTTCTGCAGCGCCGGATGAAACCGGTGGTTATAACCGAGCCGCACCTTGGATCCCGACTGCGTCGCGGCCGTTTGGATTTCCGCCAGCTGAGCCGCCGACAAACCGCCGGGCTTCTCGATCAGGACATGTTTGCCCGCCCGCACGGCGTCGAGGGCGATGGTGGCGAGGGAAGCGTTAAGGGTGGAGACGATGACCGCATCCAGGTTTTTGTCGGCGAGAGCGGGGCGGTGATCGTCGAGGGCGCGACAATCGGCTTTCGTTGCAGCCAGTGCCGTGGCGCGGCCGAGATCGACGTCACAAGCGTAGAGCAAACGCGAAGTTCCGAGCGCGCCAGCCCGCTTTTTTCCAATGAGGCCACAGCCGACAATCGCGAAGCGGAGATCGAGCTTGTTAGCCATTCGCGACAGCATTTGCTCGGGGCGAATGGTCAAGCAAGACACGATTCGCACGTTGGTCCGCTTCGGATTGGTGGGTGGTGGCGTGGCGTTGGTGCACTCGGGTTTGATCTGGTATTTTTATCATCAGGCGGGATTCGGTGCGCGGGCGAGTTACTGGATCGGCTATCCCCCCGCGGTGACGCTCCACTTTGTCCTGACGAAATGGTGGACGTTTCGCTGCGCGCGAAGAGATCTCGTCCGCCAAATGATCCGCTATGCGTTGGTCGCGCTGATCGCCGGCGCAGTGCAGTTTGGCATCTATCACCTCGCCCTCATGGGGGTGACGTCCCTTCCCAATTTGGCCTACGTCATCGCGGCCGCCGTTCAAATGGGACTTAGTTTTGCTTTGATGCGACAGAAAGTCTTTGGCGCTGCCGTGGCGCCTGAAGCCGAGCCTGCGGCCTGACGGATCGGAGTCGGGGCCGTGAAGTGTCAACTCCACTTCTGTCCACGATCTTCGGGTACGATCCGCCGGAGCGTGTAGATATCCGACTTCGCGAGCAGTTCACGTTTGCTCGCGAGATCCTTCCAAAGATCCCACTGCGCGCTGAGCAGTTTTCCTGTGATCCCATCGCTCTCGGCCGATGCCAGCCAGGCACAGAGGCCGGCTCCAAGATCCAGCGACGTTCCGCCGCTCTCTTTTTGTTTGAGGGCTTTTTGGTGGAAAGCGCTTCCGACGGTTTCGGGGCCCGCGGTGAGAACTTCATCGAGCAAACGCGTGTTGAGCGCGCCCGGAGCGACCGCGTTCACGTCGATCTGCGCGCTGCGCAATTCTTCAGCGAACGTCTCCGTCAGCCGCACCACGGCGGCTTTGGAAGCCGCGTAGGCGCTGATCATGGGCAGAGGTTGAGTGGCACCGCCGCCCGATAGATTGATGATCTTGCCGCGACCTTGGGCGCGGAAATGCGGAATGATCGCCCGCGAGGGAAGCATCACGCCGTAGAGATTGATTTCGATCGCCCGCTTCCATTCTTCCCAATCGACGCTTTCGCTCGGGCCTTTCGGGCCATAGATCCCCGCGTTATTAACGAGCACTTGGATGCTCCCGAGGGCGCTGATGGCATCGGCCATGAAGGTGTTGACCGCGGAGACGTCCGACACGTCGCACGCCAAGGCGATGATTTTTTGAGTGGGCTTGGCGGTGCTGCGGAGTTCGGTGGCGGCGGTCGTGAGTTTCCCCAGATCACGCGAGCAGATTGCGATGTTCGCCCCTTCGAGAAGGAAGCGCCGCGCGATTTCCAAGCCGAGCCCCTGGTTGGCGCCCGTGATGATGGCATTGAGTCCGGTGAGTTTCATACGGGAGAGCCGACCGTTAAGTAGGTGAGGGGATGAATGCCGCCGAGCGGCTTCGCGAGGAACCGCGTGGCATCGATCACGATCGGCGCGCGCATGGCACAGATCAATGAGGGCCAGTCGCCCCGCTCGCGGAAAGCCGGCCACTCGGTGCAAACCACGATCGCCGCGGCGTCGCGGGTGAGCGTCGCGGGATCGCCGACCAGCGTGATGAAGCTCAACTCGGGCGGCAGGGCTGTGAGCGAAGGATCGTGCGCCGCCACTTTGAAACCGGATTGGTGAAGGGCCTGCGCCAACTCGACCGCTGAACTCCGGCGGAGCGTGTCGGTACCGGGTTTGTAGGTGAGTCCCAGGAGAGCGATCGGCCCGGCCGGTGGTTGCGAGAACAAGTGTTTGATTTTGCGCAGCGCCCACTGCCGGTGCCGATCGTTGCTCCGTTTGATCGCGGGAAAAACGTCGAGCGGCTCGCCGACCTTTTCCCCGAGCGCGATGCAGGTAACAACGTCGCGGGCGAGCGTACCGCCGGCAAATGCGCC
>JBDSSU010000546.1:0-5475 GCA_039928635.1 Opitutaceae bacterium
GTGACCATCGTCCTGGGTTTGACGCCGGTGGCCTTCGCCGCGGCGGTGCTCGAACCCAAGCCGCTCGTGGCCATGACCAACCCGCCGCTGGTGCAGGTGCTCGTGCCCGGATTCTCGGTACGCGAGCTGCCGGTGAAGCTGCGGAATATCAACAACCTCGTCTACGCTCCTGACGGCCGCCTTTTCGCCCTCGGCTACGATGGTTTCGTCTACCAGCTCAAAGATACCGACGGCGACGGTCTCGAAGACACGGCGACGAATTTCCACGACAACACCCGGGGCGAAATTCCACCGAGCATCGGGATGGCCTGGGGAGCAAACGGCCTCTACATCGCGAGCCGTGGAAAAGTGATTCACCTGAAGGACAAGGGCGACGGGACTTCGGAACTGGCAATCGTTGCGAGCGGCTGGAGGCCGTCAGTCGTCGCCGCCGGCTCGAATCTGGATGCGATCGGCGTCGCGGTTGATCCCGCCGGCAACGTCTACTTCGGCCTCGGCGTTGACGCATATAACGGCGCTTATCGCGTCAACAAACAAACCGGACTCCCTGACTACAATCAGTTCAACGAGCGCGGCTCCATGGTGAAGCTTTCCCCGGATGGGAAACGCCGCGAAATCATCGCGACCGGGGTGCGTTTCACGGTCTCCCTCGCCTTCAATGCCGAAGGCGATCTCTTCGCGTCCGATCAGGAAGGCGCCACGTGGCTGCCCAACGGCAATCCCTTTGACGAGCTCCTCCACATTCAGCTCGGCCGGCATTACGGCTTCCCGCCGCGTCATCCGCTTTATCTGCCGGGCGTGATCGATGAGCCGAGTGTTTATGATTACGCGCCGCAGCACCAATCGACGTGCGGCTTGCATTTCAACGATCCCACCGGCGGCGGAAGCGCGATCTTCGGACCGAACTGGTGGCGCGGTGATGCCTTCGTCGCCGGCGAATCCCGCGGCAAAATCTGGCGCACGAAACTCGTTAAAACCGCCGCCGGCTATGTCGCGCAAAACGATCTGATCGCCTGTCTTTCGATGCTGACGATCGACGCGGTGCCGACTCCGCAGGGCGATATGATCGTGGCGTGTCACAGCGGCCCGCCCGATTGGGGCACCGGCCCGCGCGGTCAGGGGAAACTTTTAAAAATCTCCTACGCCGACAAATCCATTCCCCAACCCGTTCTCGCCTACGCGGCGAGCCCGACGGAGACGCGGGTGATCTTCGATCGGCCCGTTGATCCCGCGCAGTGGCGGAATCTCGCCCAGCAAAGCGCCGTGGTCATGGGGAAGTATGTGACGGCCGGCGATCGGTTCGAGTCGCTGTCGTTCGCCCTCCCCTACCAAGCGGCGAAGGACCAATTGAAAGGATCGCGGGTTGCGCTGCCTGTGCTCTCCGCTGGGATCGCGGCCGACCTTCAATCGATCGTCCTCCGCACCACGCCACGGACAGAAGCAACGCACTACGCGATCACGCTTCCGGAAGGGCTCGCTCCCCAACGTCCGCAAAACCCCGACCGACATGAAGTGTTGCAGCAGGCCGCAATCGATCTCGCCACTGACGTCGGTGGCCTCGAAGCGGAGTGGCGCGACGCGAGCGGTAAAGTTGCGTGGAGCGGCTGGCTGCCGCATCCCGACTTAAAGGTTGCCCGCGAATTCACGTCCGCGAGCGAAGAGCACCGGAAATTGTTCGCCCTGCTGAAGACCCCCGGAACGCTCGCGCTGCGCGGTCAGCTCGATCTTCACCTCATGTTGCGCACCGCCATCCAGCCGGGGGCCAAGCTCGATTTCACCTACCCGACCGAATCCGTCACCCTGTCTTTGAAATCGGGCGGCAAGCTCGAGCTGAAATCATCGGCGGCGGCGATTTTGGAACGGCGCGGCGATGGCGAGATCAGCCTCACCACGGAGTCCAGGGAAAACGCCTGGCTCCCTCTTGATCTGACGATGGCAACGGGCGCGGGTGAGCCTTCACTCGACGTGGCCTGGCACACGGCGGAAGACGCCCGGCCCCGCGCCTTGCAATCCCGTCGCGTTCTAATGCCGTGGACAACGCCGTCCACCGGCGCTCCCGCAGGTTCGGGAGAACGCGTGATTCCAGAAATCGCCGGCGGGGACTGGCAGCGCGGCCAGGAAGTTTTCAAGGGTGCGGCCGCCTGCTTCGCGTGCCACCAAGTCCGTGGCGAGGGCGGAATCATCGGGCCAGACCTGTCGAACCTCACCCACCGCGACTATGCCTCGGTCCTTAAAGACATCGTGCAGCCGAGCGCTGCCATCAACCCTGACCGCATCGCCTACTTGGTTGATTTGAAAGACGGCACCTCCGTCACCGGCATGTTGCTCGACGACACGGCGCAGAGCGTCGTGCTCGCGGAAGTCGGCGGCAACAAGCGCACCCTCCTGAAAAATAACATCGCGGGCATGAAAGCCTCCGCCGTCTCGCTGATGCCAGAAGGCCTCTGGCAGAATCTGAATTCGCAGCAGCAACGCGACCTGATGACCTACCTCCTCACCGAACCGGCGCCGGCCGCCGCCAAATAAAAGCACGCGCCTTCGCCCCTCCGCCCCAGGATCAAAATCGGGATTGGCGCGGAGACGGTCCAAAAAAACTTCAAACTTATCTGACGCGGTGATGGCTTATTCGGCGAACTCACAACCTAAGCCTCTTTCGCACGTCCGTCGTGATTCTGATCCACCATTAAACTTGAGCCGCCGAAAACCCCCTGTCGCACTCTCCGCCTCCCCTTCCAATCTATGAGCGTTGTTCCCGTTCCCCCTCCCACTGCCGTTCGCGAAGCGACCCATCTCCGCGAGATCTCCCCGACCCAATGGAAGTCCGGCATCGCTGCCTGGCTCGGCTGGTTGTTCGATGGTCTCGAACTGCATCTCTACACTCTGGTCGCAGGGCCGCTGATGCTGACCTTGATGGTGACGACGGTCGCCAGTGCCGAAGTCAACGAGAAGAAGGCCTACATCCAAGCGGCGTTTCTCATCGGCTGGGCCCTCGGCGGCGCGTTCTTCGGCCGCCTCGGTGATCGCCTCGGCCGCAGTCGCACGCTCGCCCTCACCGTTCTCACTTACGCGATCTGCACCGGCTTGTGCGCGTTCGCGCAGACGTGGTGGCAGCTCATGATCTTTCGCTTCATCTCCGCGCTCGGCATTGGCGGCGAATGGGCGGTGGGGGCTTCGCTGCTCTCGGAGACCTGGCCGCGCGCCTGGCGTCCGTGGCTCGCCGCTGTTCTCCAGACCGGCGTGAACGTCGGCATCCTGATCGCGGCGGCCGTCGTGGGATTGCTGATGCCGCAGATCCAGCAGCTCTTCACTGCGTCGGGGCAGCCCGCCTGGCTCCATGATTTCATCGTCTGGGCCCAAGGCCTCCTGCCGCGTCTCTCACCGGAGCATCTCGTCTTCCTGATCGGGGTTTTTCCGGCGCTTTTCGTTTTTTGGATTCGCCGCAAGGTGCCGGAGACCGAGGCCTGGCAAAATGCCGAGTCATCATCGGTGGCGAAGCCCGGCATCGCCGACCTGTTTCGCGGCAGTGTCGCTCGCACCACCCTGATCACCACCCTCGTTTGCGCCCTCGGTCTCTCCGCCTGGTGGCTCTTCCAATTCTGGCAGGCTCAGCATCTGCGCAATTTGCTCGGAACTGACGGAGTGACCGCCCCAGAGCGGATCACCCCTCTCGTTACGGCGGCCTTCTTCACGCTCATCGCCGTGTCGGTGGCGGGCAACTTCTTCGCGGCGTGGCTCGCGAAGCGGTTCGGCAATCCCCGCGCGATTTTGCTTTGTTTTCTCGGGCTGGGCGGCGGGATGGTGGGAGCGTTCATCGTGCCGCGCGGCTTCGGCGAACTCGCGTGGTTCTGGTGCCCAATCGTCGGCTTCTTCTCCGGAGTGTTTGGCCTGTTCACGATGTACATGCCACCGTTGTTTCCCACGCTGATGCGCACGACCGGTGCAGGATTCTCCTATAACATCGGCCGGCTCGCCGCGGCTGCCGCCACGATCATCTTCGGACTCTACGCACCCGTCGCGGACCTCCGCGGAGCGCTGCTCTGGTCCAGCCTCATCGCGTTCGCCGCCGCGGTGTGCTCGCTGAAACTGCCCCACCGCGAGTCCACGGAATAGTTCCCGCAAATCCAACGACGGCCCCTCCCGTCGACCTTCGTCTCAGTGACAGGACCCACCACCCCATGAAGTCCAAAAAACGATTCGCCCTCGGCGTTGCCGCCGCACTTCTCCTCTCCCCCGAGCTTGCGGTGCACGCCCAACCCGCGTCGAACGCCAATGGCGCCCGGCAGGTTGTTTCCCCGGAAGTCGGCTCCAACAACGTCGTCACCTTCCGCCTTTACGCACCCAACGTGAAAGCAGTGACGCTCACGGGGGATTTCATTCCCAACAACACCGCGCTGAAGAAGGATGAGGCCACCGGCGTGTGGTCCTTCGCGACGGCGGAGCCCCTGCCGCCCGGTGTGATGGGCTACTTTTTCAACATCGACGGCATCCGGTCCGTCGACCCCAGCAACCTCAACTCCTTTGGCGGCGGGCGGTACCTGAAGAGTTACTACGAGGTGAAGGGTGACGGGAAACAATTCTGGTCCCAACGCCCCGTCCCGCACGGAATGCTGCACGAGGTACTCTATGAAAATCCGACGCTCGGTTCGCGTCGCGTGCTGGTCTACACGCCGCCGGGGTACAACGCGGCCGAGAGGAAAACCTATCCCGCCGTCTATCTCTATTCCGGCTCTGGGGACAACGAGACCTATTGGAGCCGCATCGGCCGGGCCCACTTCATCATGGACAATCTCATCGCCGATGGAAAAGCGCAGCCGGCGATTGTCGTGATGCCCTATGGCTCGGCGATTCTTCCTGCGCCCGGCGACGGCCAGGAAGATACCGCCGACGGCGTGTACGGCGTGAAATCGATCGAGCGGGATCTGATCGGCAGCGTCATTCCAACCATCGAGAAAAACTTCCAGGTCGGCAAAGAGCCGAAGGATCGCGCGATCTTTGGTTTCTCGATGGGCGGTTATCTCGCTCCCACCATCGGATTGAATCACCCCGAAGTGTTCGGCTGGGTTGTCGGTGCCTCCACTGCCGGCTTTCGGGGCGAGGGCATTCCCAACAAGAACTTCAAACCCCTCGAGGCCGGGCTCGATCTCGCGAAGAAGAATTTCAAGTACATCGGCTTTACCGTCGGCACCGGCAGCGACAACGGCGGGACCGCCGGCAACCAAGCCGCGGTCGATTACCTCACGGGACTCGGGCTCAAGGTCGAGTGGAGCCAGCCACCGGGCGGGATGCACGCCTGGCATAGCTGGCGCGGGTACTTCCGCGATCTCATGGCCGACAAGTTTTTCACCGCCGATCCCTACGCGACGCCCAAGGTGGGAATTCCTCAGTAACAGACCAATCCCCCGCGGGGGAACGCAGGCTCGTTGCCCGCGTTCCTCTCGGTCCGGGGAGCGCGCGCGTCTCGCGCGCCGGTTCGGG
>JBDSSU010000547.1:0-2545 GCA_039928635.1 Opitutaceae bacterium
TACATGCTCGAAAAATGCACGACGCTGCCGCATCCCTGCGGCTGCATGTGCCGGGCCATGGTCCGGCATAAAACAAAGGTGCCCGTGAGTGCCAGGTCGAAGGTCTTTTTGAATTCGGTTACAGGGAGGGATTCCAAACGGTGCCCGCTGGAGGAGGCGAAGGCGAGATGGGCCACGCCGTCTGGAATCCCATGCGTAGCAACGAGGGCATCGAGAGCGGCGGGAAGCGTGGCCGCGTCGTTGACATCCAGCGACACTGGCACGGTTCGGGAAAGGGCGAATTCGCGCACGCACGCGTCGGCGCGTCCGGGCAGGTCGATGCAGACGACCCTGGCGCATTGCGCATCCAGTTCGCGAGTGATAACGGAGCCCAAGTAGCCAGCGCCGCCGGTGATCCAGACGGTTTTCCTTGACGGGTCAGGCGGGTATTCATGACCGGGGGGTCGCGGCGGGACCAGCCGGAGCGCGGGGCCGCCCCAGAGGCGGGGTGTTATTTTGCCGTGTAGCCGCCGTCCACCGGCAAATTTATGCCCGTGATGTAGGTGGAGGCGTCACTGAGAAGAAATACGACCGCGCCGGCGATCTCGGCAACGTCGGCCATGCGCCCAAGCATGGTCATCTTGCCATAGCGCTCCAGGAAAGCGGGCGCTTGGGGCTTCGCGGGATTGAAGATTCCGCCGGGGGACACGGCGTTGACGCGGACGTTGCTCGGACCGTAGTGCGAAGCGAGGTAGCGCGTGAGGTTGATCATACCGCCCTTGTGAAAAAAATAATCCGGCGGGGCGGACATGGTGGTGCCCTCGTAGAGCCACGGATTCATCCCGATGGTGCCCATCTGGGAGGCGATATTGACGAGGCTGCCGGACTTTTGTCCGGCCATCACATCGCCAAAAGTGCGCACGGCGGCAAAAAATCCAGTGGCGTTTGTCGCCATGGATTCCTTCCAAGCGTCCAGCTTGTCATCGAACGAGCGCATGGGGCGGCTGGCGGAGTTGAAAACCAGCCCATCGATCCGTTGATGCTGAGCCAGGATCCGGTCGCGCAGCGTGTGTAGCGACGGCTCTGACGACGTGTCAGCCTCCTCGGCGTGCACCACCCGCCCGTCGGCCTTTTCGGCGGCGATGATCGGGTCGAGTGAAGCGCGGCGGCGCGACGCCACGACCACGGTGGCGCCCGCTTGGCCGAGCGCGGTGATCAGGCCGGGGCCGAGCAGACCCGTGCCGCCGAATTGGACGATTACTTTGCCTTGGAGGGAAAACGCAGGCTTCGCAGTCATGTAAATTGTTGAGATGGGTGAGGCCTCGATGGACGGGGACCGATTGGGAGGAAGGCCAATGGCGTCAGAACGGATTTGAATCCACTAGATGCAGCGGCCGCCGTCGACTTCGAGACATACGCCGGTGATGAATTCGGAGGCGGGATCGGCGAGGAACACGGCGGCATTGGCCACGTCGGTCGCGCGGCCGAGGCGCCCCAACGGGATTGAGGCGGTGAAGCGGGCGCGGTTGTCCGGCGTGTCCGCGGTGCCCATGAACGTTGTGAGGAGGGGCGTATCGGCGATGGCGGGATTGATCGCGTTGACCCGGATCTTGTCGGGCGCGAGCTCCACGGCCATCGATTTTGTGAGGAGGACAACGGCGCCCTTCGAGCCGTTATACCAAGTTAGACCTGGCCGCGGCCGCACGGCGGCCGTGGAGCCGATATTGATGAAGCACCCGCGCTTTTGCGCGCGGAACACCGGCACGCAGTGGACGGCGGAGAGGTAAAGGCTCTTCACGTTTACTTGGAAGATGCGGTCGAACTCGGTCTCGCTGACATTGAGCATCGGCTGGTTAGCGTGGCTGATGCCGGCGTTGTTCACCATGATGTCGAGGCGACCGAACCGGGCGAGGGTCGCCGCGACGAGCTGGCCCATGTCGGCGGTCCGGGTCACATCGGTCCGGTGGAAAAGCGCCGGAAGGCCCCCGGCGGTAAGGGACGCCACCAGTTTTTCCCCGAGGACCGCGTTGATGTCGGCCACGACGATCTTCGCGCCCTCGGCGGCGAATGCGCGGCAGATTTCCTCACCGAAGCCGGAGGCTCCGCCGGTCACGATGGCCACCTGCTGCGCCAAGCGTTGGGAAGGATGGGTCGGCATGGCGGCGGCTTCAGGCGTAGGGGGAGCGCACGGGCGGGCGGACGGCCTCGGGCAGCTCGTTGATCAGGCCGCGCACGAGGTCCAGCCGCTGCTTCACGTAGCCGGTGAGGGCGACCACATCGGCCCCGATGTTGATGACGCGGTAGCCTTCCTCGACCAGCTGGGCGAGTGGGGCAATGAGGCCGGCGGTCATGGCGAACTTGCCATGCTTGCGGGTGGCGGCTCCCACTCTCTTGCGCGCATCCACCACCTCGGGGGCGTCGATCTGGCCCGCTTTGCCAATCCGGTGACTGAAGTCGCCCGGGCCGAAGAGGATGCCATCAAAGCCGGGAACGGAGCAGATTTCGTCGACGTTTTCCAACGCCTCGGGCGACTCGATCTGGAGGATCACGATCCGCTCGGTGTTGG
>JBDSSU010000548.1:0-11503 GCA_039928635.1 Opitutaceae bacterium
GATTTAACCAAAACTCGATCGTCATCCCCGCCGTCGACGCGCCAATGTCCAAGTCCCCGTGCGCCGGCGTCCGGCCATAATGATCCGTCCCGTTGAACAGGAACCCCTGCGCCACCTTTCCTTCCCCATAGCTCACACCATTGGGCAGGAATTCCGGGTCATGATTGCCATGCACTATTTCGTGCAGTTCGCCATTCGCCGGCCACCACGCCGCCAGACCCGGAGGAATCGCGACACTGCCCGTCACTCCGATCCTGACTTCCACGGTGTCGGATAACGCGATCCACCCATCGGTGACGGAGAGCCTGAGGATATATACCCCCCCAACCGAGAAAGAGGCTTGGGTTTGCGCCGCATTGGGAGACGCAAAGTCCACTTGTCCGGGACCAGCCACCGTGCTCCACAAGATGGTCGGCGGACCGAAGGGCACGTTATCGTCCGTCACCGTCCCCGACAGCATCGCCCCCTCAGCAAGGTTCAATATCGTTTGATTTTCGCCTGCAGAAACTGTTGGGGCCGTGTTCACGGTCACGACCATGTCGTCGGATGCACTCGTAGCGCTATCGCTGGCGCTCAGTCGAAACGTGTAAATTCCCGGCGCCTCCACGACACCCCCGCCTGGCGCAATTCCTTCCACCCAGGTCGGCGCCCCGGTAATCGTAGTCGAGCGATGGGCGTTGGAGAAATCCTCGACCGTGGCGCCACTCCCCTCATCGAAATGCCAACCCCCTACAAGGTTCGCTTCGGGAATGCCATAGTCTCCCAAACCGTTCTTATAATGCTCGGATGCTTCGGCTGCGGTCAGTTCGCGATCATAAATGCGGACTTCGTCCAAGCTGCCAGCAAAACGGTTGAAGAGATTTCCCCCATCCCACCACCGACCCAAACTCATGTTCATTGGCCGCGCGATCGGAGCTTTGGACGATGATTTTTCGGCACGAAGAACGCCATTCACGTAGAGGCGAGTCCGGTGGTTGACGTAATCGTGAGTGGCAACCACGTGATACCAAGTGCCGCTGACGAAGCCCCCGTCGGGATAGTAAGAAATCGGATTGCCGTCCTGCCCGCCTTCATCATCGACCACCATCGTAAGCGATCGGCTTGGACTGAACGGGCTCCCGAATCCCAAATAAATGTCAACCCCGCCGGCCCCATCTGCAGCGCACATCATCGTCTGGCCAGCTGCTAAATTATTCCCGGTCCCCGTCGGCACGCTGTCAGAGCGGAACCATGTTTCCCAAGAAAATGCCGGGCTCGGGTGAAAGTTCTGTGCGGCGGGCAACAAAACCGAATCCGCCGCAGCCCCGAAATGCAATGCCTTGCCCGGACCGGGAGGTCCAAAACGAACCACGGTGGTGAGCGCTGCAGGCTGTTCGATTGTCGCCGGCTGGGGACCGCTGACCTGGGTCCAGACATGCGACACCATAGCAGGCGGGTTTGGACGACCGTCGTCGGTCACTGAACCTTGGAGGACCACTTGATTTCTGCCATCCCCGGCCGTAAAGCCAATCCGTTGATCAACCCCTGCGTCGACTATCGGCGGTAAATTGGACGATGTGACCGTAATGCTAACGGTGGCGGGTGAGGACGTGGTCGTGCCATCGGAAACCGTAAACGAAAACGAATCGGGCCCAAAATAACCGCCTGCCGGCGTGTACGTAAGATTCGGGGCGTTTCCGGTTAACACTCCCTGGCTCGGCTGCGTCGCTACCGCATAAATCAGGGATGCCGGGGGAGTTTCCAAATCAGAGCCGGAAAGTGTGATCGCAACGGCAATGTCCTCGGCGGTCGTAAGACTCTGCGGATTCGCGACGGAGGGGGCGTTTACATTGAGACTTACGGGAGCGGAGACCGTTTCGGCACCGAGATTGTCAGTGGCCTTCGCCGTTAACGCATAACTGCCGCTCAACACATCGCTCCAAGTGAACTCGTAGGGTGCGGCGAGCGATTCACCCACTTTGTTGGCACCGGCGAAAAACTCCACCTTCGCAATGGTGCCATCGCTATCCGCCGCCGTGGCCGTGAGCGAAATGGCTGCGGGAGGAGTAAAGAGGGTTCCGTCCGCAGGGGATGTCAGAGCGACGGTCGGCGCAGCGTTTGCGGGATCAACTTCGACCAGCACAGTCGCGGAGACCGCCGTCGCACCCCGATCATCGGTTGCGACCGCCGTCAGCACATAGGATCCGGCAGCAACGTTGGTCCACCCGAAGGTATAAGGCGCGCTCGTGCTTGTGCCCAACAGCGTACTGCCGTTGAAGAACTCCACTTTGACGATCGTTCCGTCGGAGTCGCTGGCTGTAGCCGCCAGGGAAAAATTCGCCGGGGCGGTACCGCTGGCCCCGGTAACGGGCGACGTGAGCGCGACCGCCGGTAGTGCGTTCACGATCACCGAAACGGTACTCGATGGGGTAGTCGCACCCGAGTTATCCGTGGCTACGGCAGTGAAACTGTAATTTCCCGCAGCGAGACCGGAAACGGCGAATTGATAAGGTGCCGACAACGATTCGCCCAGCAATGTCGCCCCACGATAAAACTCCACCTTGGCCACGCTGCCATCGGAATCGGAAGCAGACGCAACGAGGGTAAAGTTTCCAGGTGCCGGAAAAACGCTTCCGTTGGTCGGGGCGGTCAGCGTCGCCGTCGGCGGCACATTCGCCGGATCCACTCGCACCGCAACAAGGGCGGAGGTCGTCGTCGCGCCTCGATTATCGGTGGCAACAGCCGTCAATGAATAGGAGCCGACCGGCACATTGCTCCAAATGAATTGATAAGGCGCGACGCTGCTCGTCCCAATTTTCGTGGCACCGTTGTAGAAATCCACCAGTACAATTGTCCCGTCAGTGTCCGCGGCATTCGCTGTCAGCGTAAAACTCGCCGGGGCGATACCCACCGCATTATTGGCGGGCGTGGTGAGCGTCACCGTTGGCGGGGCGTTAACGATTACCGAGATCGAACTCGAAGTGGCACTGGCTCCGGAATTGTCGGTGGCCTTGGCAGACAGGGTGTAGGAGCCGGCGGCTACGCTGTTCCAAGTAAACTGATAAGGCGCCACAAGGTCTTCGCCAAGAAGGGTGCCTCCATTAAAAAATTCCACCTTGGTGACAGTCCCATCAGAATCGCCGGCGGCGGCCTGCATCGCGATTGCTCCCGGGGCAGTGAAAACCGAATTATTGGCCGGCTGCGTGAGTGTGACGGTCGGCGAAATGTTTGCCACGTCGTTGTCCGTGATCGTTCCGACGCCGAACGCACCTCCGTTATTCTGCACGTTGGCTGGCTGAGAGAGCGCCTGGGTCCGGAGCGTGAACGTTTCCACGGGTTCAACGACCGAATCGTCGACGATCCGAATCCGACAATCCACGTACAGCGACCCTTGGGGAATCGTCACCGAGGATGAAACTGGAGACCAAGTGATGCCATTAAGGCTATATTCGAGCGTTGACTGCGCATAAACGTCGTCTCCTACGCCGGGATTCGTCGTCGAGGCGACTGTCGCGCTAACTCCGGCCACCACCGGCGAGAACGTCACGTTCCCGTTCGCCGCGAGACTCAAACTCACCCTGAACACCGCGTAAAGCGGGTTCGCGGAACCCTCAGTAACGCTGACGCTGTTCACGGTGATTAACGGGAGATTTCCCTGATCGACCCGGTATTGCTCAAGCGCCGTCCGGACCCCCGCCGAATTGGTCCCGACATTCGCCGGTTTGGAGAGGTTCGCGAAATAGTTCTGGGCGGTGGTGGTGGTGACGGGAAGCAGGTAGGCGTTGTTGGCGGACGCCGCCGTCGCCACAAAGTAGAAAGCCCGTACGTTGTTTCCCGAGGACTCACGCCGACTGATGGTGCCGGGGATACTCACGGTGGTTCCCGCCGGCGTGATATAACTCAACACCCCACTCACGTCGTTGCCCGAGCCGGTAAAACTGGTTGCCGCTGGGTCGGCACTTGTGAAAGTTAAAGAGGTCCCCGAAAAGAGCGCATTAATCTGAATGGAATTCGTAGATGTCGTATACGTAATCCCATTGGAGGCCTGGTACCCCCGATTAAAGTACACCCGAGCCGCTTGGGCTTCCATGCAGCAAGTCATCGCCAGCAACGTGGCGACCCCACGCAGAGCTACGGTAAAGGGGGCGATTTTTACCCCAGTAAGGGTGATTCGTGGATCGAGTTTTTGGGCAAACGAGTATAACCAAGTCAGGACACGAGTGCGGGGGAATTTCATACGAGCTGGGGCGCTAAGGAGAATCAGGAGGAAACCGTGAGTCAAAATCCCGGCCGGCAGATCGCCCGCAAATATATTCGACGCCCCACCCCGGGGGGAACCCCTCTTTAATGAATTCCCCGATCCAGAGTACCCCCATATGGGGGTCACTTTCGTCGCGGGCCTTCATCGATAAGGCTAAGTTCGGCGTATAAAAGTTCGCCGCCGGAAGGGCGACTCGACCTACCACCATCATCGTAACGGAACTTGTTTCGCCCGCGCGGGCGCGCAGCCGTTGTCGCTGGCTGCTCCCTTGCTAGCGTGGAGAATCGGCGCAAAAAAGCGCCGAGAGGAGCCGGCGATGAGGCTCCTTTTGCTTCGGTTTCGCGCTCAAATTCGTGTCGCGCGCGCCCCGTTTTTGCTCGCGAGCGCCGCGTGCCGTGGTGTCCCTGCGCCCCGAGCGGGAGGGCCGTCGGCGGCGAAGAACAAGCGAAGGCGGGTTCCCTTTAGGGTGCCTTCGTTTGTTCTGGTCGCGTAGCGACGACGCCGATGGCGGGGCCCGCCAGCAGGGATACCACGGATCGCGGCGCCGGTACTGGTCGGCGCGCTTCACGCGTCCGTCTTCCTTATGATCTCATAAGGGTTTTGCGTCTCCATTAAATGAAACAGAGCAAGAGCGCTGGCCGACGCATTGGCTGGTTGCGATGATTGACGCGCGAACCCGAATGGACCGGTAACGCGGCTACCGTTTTTCCGGTACATGCTCGCCGTTGTGAGACCGAGCTGCTCGCCGGAAACTTTTCGGCATGATCACAGTCGGCATCATCCGTAACGGAGCAACCTACCTTTCGCAGCACCTCCGAAAAAATGATTATTGGGAGGAAGGCGAAAAGAAGGTTCTTGGGGAATGGATCGGACAAGCGGCAAGGAGGCTGGGACTCGAAGGCGCCGTAACCGACAAACCTTTCGAGGCACTGCGGGTGAACCGCGACTGGCGCACGGGAAAGCGGCTGACGGCCCGAGAGAACAAGAAAACGCGCATGGCCTTTTTCGATATTCAAATTTCAGCGCCCAAGGATGTAAGCGTGCTGGCCATTGTCGGTGGTGATGAACGTGTGCGCCTCGCGTTCCGTGAGTCCGTTGAAACGATTCTCGCGGAGATGGAGCACTTCGCCGCCGTGCGTGAGCGACGCGGCGATGCACGAGACACCGAAGCGTTTCGCCTCACCGGTAATTTTGTCGGGGCGACGTTCATGCACGACGCCAGCCGGGATCTCGATCCGCAGCTTCACATTCATGCCGTGATCGCGAACGCGACGTGGGACGGCGAACGTTCACGGTGGATGGCGCTTCAGCACGCGGAGATGATGCGGGCATCACCGTATCTCCGACAGGCGTTTTATCGCGAGCTCGCCGGCCGACTGCGGCAGATCGGCTACGAGCCTTACGAAATGACGGCGACCGGCTTTTCGATTCGTGGCGTCGAGCATCTGCGCGAGCGTTTCTCGAAGCGGGCGCGCGAGGTGCGAGCGCTTACGGAAGAATTTTCGCGCAAGAAAGGACGCCGGGCGACAAAGCGTGAAATCGAAGTCCTCGTGAAGGAGTCGCGCACAAAAAAGCTGCGAGAAGTTAGCACGCCAGAGGTGCGCGCCCGGCAACGCGCACAGCTCACTCGCGAAGAATTGCAGATGCTCGAAACGCTGGTGAATGGAACGAAGATGGATGCGCCGCGGGAAACCGTTTCGCATGGCCAGGCGCTTACGGTCTTGGACGCCGCGTTGCGGCACGTGTATGAGCGGAGGAGCGTGGCGCGCGAAGGCGAGGTCTTGAGCGCCGCCCTCGGACTGCATCCGGAATTTACCGATTGGCGCGCGCTGCGACGGACACTCGAAACCCATTCGGACGTTATTTGCGAGAATGGCGAAATGACGCTGCTGTCCATCAAGCGCGAGGAAGCGGCCACCCTGCGACGCGTGCAGGAGGGGCGCAATACGCAGATGGCTCTTGGCGATTCCGCGCACCTGCCTGAAAAACTGACCCACGGCCAGGCAACCGCGGCACGATCGCTGTTGGCGAACAAAGATTTTCTAAGCGTGCTCGTCGGCGATGCGGGTACGGGAAAGACCACGGTGTTGACCGCGATTGAAAGCGCACACCGGGCGGCTGGCGGCCCTCGGTTCCTGCCCCTTGCGCCAACGACGCGCGCCCGGGACTCGCTGGCATCATCTGGATTTGATCAAGCCGACACCGTGCAACGCTTTCTCGTCAGCGATGCGTTGCAGGCGCTCGCAGTGAATCGCGTTTTACTCATCGACGAAGCGGGTCTGCTCTCGACGCAGCAACTCGAACGGCTCACTCGAATCGCACACGAGCGGAACGCGCGCGTGCTCCTGGTCGGCGACACCAAGCAGCATTACAGCGTTCAGCGCGGGGACGCGCTGCGGCACATCGTTGAGCACACTCACACGCCGCTTGTGCGGCTCTCGGAAGTGTTGCGCCAACGCGAGGAGCCGGATCGGAAACTAAGCCAGATGCTCGCCGCGGGTGACGTCGCAGAGGCGTTTATTTATGCTGATCGCAAAGGAATGATCCAGGACGCCGCGGACGACGATAGCTTGTTCACTCGTGCGGCCGAGCACTACGCGAGCAATCTCGCGCAGCAAATCGAAACGTTGGTCGTGATCCCGTTTTGGGAAGAGATCGAACGCTTTAATCCCCACGCACGAGCCGCACTGCGCCGAGTGGGTCTGCTCGGTGAAACCGAAGCGGTGCGCGAAGCGGTGAAGCCCCTCGCATGGACTGAAGAGCAAAAAGAACACTGGAACCAATATCAACTCGGCGACCGAGTGCTATTCGTCCGCGACACCCGATTTTTCCGGCGTGGCACGGCAGCGGAGGTGATCGAAGTCCTTCCCGACGGCCTGCGCGTGCGTGGCGAACGCGAGCGCGTCGCGAAGCTCACCCGAAAACAGCGTGGCGCTTTCGAGGTCGGGCGCGCGCAGATGCTCGCGATTTCGGCGGGCGACCGGCTCCTGATACGAGGTCGCGAAGAGAAGGAGGGATTCGCGAACGGAGATTTCAAGGAGGTCGCACACGTGAACCCAGCGACCAACGAAGTTACGCTAACCGACGGTCACCGCTTGCCGCCGGAGTTCAAGGCGTGGACTTACGGTCACGCGCTCACGGCGTATCGCGCACAGGGAAGCACCGCGGAAGAATCATTGCTCGTGCTCGGCGAAGTCGCGGCGCGGGCGCTCGCACATCGTCAATTTTATGTCGCCAACACGCGTTACCGCGGCGCGCATCGCATTTACGTCTCCAATCGAAAAGAAATTCTAGCGCGGCTAGAGCAGCCTGATTTCGGACGTGAGCTCGCGACAGAATTTGTCCAACGGCGTCGGCTGACGCACGCGGAGTTTATTTCCCGGCGGCGATTGCCGCGAGTGCTGGAGCATATCCGGTCAGCGATGCGCGCCTCAGCAGAGCAACTGCATCGAATGCGTGAGACGATCCGACATCATTTGGAGCTGTGACATGGAAACAATTCAAAGAAAACCGCGGCTGTTTTTCGACACCACGCAGCACCCTTCTCACGTCACGTTCGACGACTCGAAGGACTGGCGACGCAATTTCCCTTGGAGCCACTATGGGTGTGCGTTTTGGAGCTACGCCGAGCCCGATACGATCCGGATCGAGATCGACGAATGGCGCGTCGTGATCTGGGGCCACAACCTCGGACCACTGTTTACCGCGATCGAAGACCGCAGCCTCTTGCGCGTCAGGGCGCACCCTGAATCGGAACACGATCAAGAACGCGGGCGCGACACATTTGCCACCAGCATTCGTTTCGTTCACCTCTCAGCGCTCCCACCAACCGGAAAGGGGAAGCCGCAACGTCAGCTCGATCTTGGGATCCAATGACTTTTACTTCGACCAAGGTTCATGACGTGCAAACAGCCGTTGCAGCCCCGGAAGCACCCGCGCTGGACGCGCCAAGGCGGTTCTAAATATTTTCCAATCCTTGCTGGTCATCGGGAAAGTGTGTTGCTCCACCGTCCGCGTCTCATCCTCATTCAGGCGCAAAAACTCAGCGGCGGAGGCGTGGGTGAACCCCAACGCCTTCAGTCGTTTTTTCTTTGCAGCTTTCATCTTCGTCAAAATTTCAGACTCCTTGTCCGACATGAGATCACAACTGATCGAGGTTTTCTCAATCACCGTTTGTTGACCCAAAACAAGGCGACAGTAATTTACTACAATGATTCAGTCTATGCCGGTAAGACTGTCTGGTAAGCTTGTGAAGGGAGCGCGGAAGTCAGCCAAACGCCTTCATCGTTCTCTGACTGGGCAAATTCAAAGTGGTTGAGAAAATTGAAACAATCAGGCCCGTCCCGGCGCGCTTTCGATTAGTCGCGCGTCGATCTGCAAAGGTTTCGGTACTGCCCACCGGACAAGCTTTCTAAATTCCGGGTGCTGAGGGTTGAGAATGATGTTCCATGCTCCCGGGACGACCGCCGAAGGGACGCGCAACGCTACGGATGTTTTGGCGCGCAACCACTGGTCACCCATTGAAACTGTCTCTGGATGAATAAGCGGATCGTTCCAATTTTTTGGCAGTCGCTTCAGGGGCAAACTGCGACAACCCACCTCAGGCAGCGTAATCTTGAACCAGACACGTGGGTCGGCGCGCTCTTCGACAGTCGCAGCATGCACAAGGATCTCTAGCACCGCCAAGGCTAGCGACTCGGCGCAATAAATTGCCGCCAATCCCGGTGAGTTCCATCTGCCACCGACTATCCTCGCGCCTTCGCCAGTGCGCGCGCTGGGCACGAAGACTTCCTTTTCGACCCGCCAGATATTTAATCGCTGGGGGATCAAGCGAGCACGCCGTAATTGATTCGCTGGAGCAACGCTTCAACCGTGCGGGCGCCAACCTCCAAGCGCGCAACTTCCAAGGGAACCCGGCCGCTCAGTCCATGTTGCGGGCGTTTAAGCCACGACCGCGCTCCCGGCGGACCACCGACAGCCTGACATGCGAGAAACCAGAGCCGCGCAAACCGCACGATACGTTCCGACTCCTCGATCGTGAATCGTCGCTGGGTCTTTCTTCGAGCCATCGTTGCCGGTGCAACCTGCAACAGCTCTGCTAACCGGCTGATGGGCAGGTCGAGCAGTTCGGCGAGGTGTTCAGCCTCGGCCCAATCTATGCCGGCAACGATTTGCTGCTCCGCTTGAACAGCGTCAGTGGCGACAGATTCGAGAGTGGTCATACCTCAAACGATAAAACGCTTCCTCTCATTTGAGCAAGCGAAAGTAGGTATGAAATTTCACTAGCTCGCGATCTCGCTCAATCCAGTCCCGAGCGTCAATCGCACCTCGATCCGCTTCTTCTTTTCCACGTAGTGCGAGGATGTGGTGCGAATATCCCGATGACCGAGATGCTGGCGCGCTGCCTCGATTCCAAACGTCGATGCGATGAGCGAGCCGCTTTCCTTCCGCAGCGCGTGGATCGCTTTCTTCTGGCGCACGCCCTTGCTGCGGAGCCAATCGTGAAGGTCGCGCCAGGTGCAGTCGCAGCGGTAGTAGTCATAGGTGGACGCTGGATTCGGTTGCGCGCCCTCCATCACAAACTCCGATTTGCTGTCTTTCTTGAAGGTGCGAAGCACATCGACAGCCTCCGATGGAAGATCGATCACGCGTTGGCTTTCTTCCGTCTTGGGCTCGAAGTGGGCCGTGCGGCGAATTGAGATTTGTCCCTGCCCGAAATCGATCTGCTCCCAAGTGAGGAGGTCCGCCTCCTTGCGACGCAAACCCGCCCAGAGACAGAGAAACAAGGCGAGGTATTGCTGCGGATGCTGGGTCCGCAGTTCGCGCTCCGCGCACGCGAGCAACCACTCCGCGCTTACCTCCGAGTGATACCGCTGCGCGCCGGGGTCTTTCAGTTTCACTCCGGCAAAAGGATTGAGAGGGAGCTTCACTTTCAATGCCGGGAGGATGTCGGCAGTGAACAAGGAACGAGCGCAGCGCATGCATGATGCGGCGGACCGTTCGGCCGATTTCCGTTTCATTGGATCGCTGCCGGCCTTGGTCACGTAAGCATTGCGCCAGGCATTCACCGTCTCCGGCGTGAGCACGTCGAGCCGCTGCCCATCGACTTTGGCGAGCCACGCCTTGTGGCCACCGTTCACGTAGTCGTACTTCGCACGCTTCGCCCTGCCCTTGAGCTTGGCTTCCAACTGCGCGACATCCGATACCATTTTTCTAAGCTTCACCGCATAGCGGCGAATCGTTACCGGCCTCAAGTGGCTGCGTGCGCTCACGTCGGCAAGAAATTCTCCGACAGTGCAAATCTCGGCCCGCTCATTCATGGCGGGCTTGAATTTTGCCAACGCTGCATCCCATCCGTTCGCGTCGAGAAACGTTGCGATCTCCTTGGCCTTGCTCGCAGCGACGGCGGCGTTGGCGGTAGCGAGAGCGAACGCCTCGCGCCGTCCCAGGTGTTGCAGCCGAACAGACCACTCCGCCACGTCGTGGCGCTTGCCGTCCCGGGTGAAGGTTTTCCGATAAAGACGCTCTTTCCAGTAATCCACATGAAATCGCGACTGCGATGCTTGGCCACTTTGCTTGGCCACTTCTTGGCCACTTTTCGAGTCCTTAACTTTTTCCATCTGTGCACTCATGTCCATAACTTATGTGTCCATTTACCTCTGGAGACAAGGATGTAAGTAGCGACAAAAGCAGACATGTACGGAAAAGCTGATACAGCTTAACCAAAAAACTGTTAATCACTTGGTCACTGGTTCGATCCCAGCCCGGGCAGCCATTTCATCCTTCCGCCACGAAGTGACGAGCGATGACAGGACGTGACTAAAGCCCTCTCCATCAGAGACGTTCACTGCCTCCACGAATTTGGCGCAGAGGACATCGAGTGCCAACGCAGGACCCGAAATGCCGAAAGCTTGTGCGTCCCTTTGTGCGTTTTCTAAGTTGGACGCTGGTTTTACTGAACCCGTGTGAGTGGTCGGAGACGTTTCCGGAACCGCGGTAGCGGGCCCGCCTACCGGACTCTGGCCTGCGGCTTTCGGGCCTGCTCCGATCCAAGGCAACTTCGCGATTTCCAGGTGCAGTGAAAGCGCCGGAACGTCCGTGTAGACCTTCGCCGTCAGATTGGCGTCGGAGTGGCCCAGAACCTCCTGCGCCACGCGCTGATTGATCCCGTAGCGAACCCCAAGGGTCTGCCAAGTCTTGCGGAAGGAATGGAAATGAACCGAGCGGCCCAAGGCATCGACGCGCTCAATGCCCGCGCGTTTG
>JBDSSU010000549.1:0-4290 GCA_039928635.1 Opitutaceae bacterium
GCAGGCGAACGGTTGGCTGCGGCTGTGCCAGTTGGTGCTGGGGGAGCGGAATCGGCGACCAACTTGGGGTGCACGCAAGCTTTTGTGGTGGTTGCGGGAAACGCAGCCGGGGAGCCGCCGGCCGTCGGAACGCACGCTCGGCCGATGGCTGCAAGCGGCGGGGGTGGTGCGGACGCAGCGGGTACGGCGGAGGATTGATCCGGTCCCGTTGCAAGCCGCCCGGCGTGGCCGACGCAGCAACGAGGTGTGGACGATCGATTGGAAAGGGTGGTTCCGCACCGGCGATGGCGCGAAGATCGAGCCGCTGACGATCCGCGATCTGGGGAGCCGGTACGTGCTGTGGAGCCAGCCCTTGTCCCGGCGCAGCGATGAGGCGGTGCGCCGGGTGTGCCGCCGGCTGTTCCGCCGCCATGGCCGGCCGCAGGCGATCCGGACCGATTTGGGCGGACCTTTCTGCAGCACTGGACCGTACGGCCTGACCTCGCTCAGCCTGTGGTGGTACCGGCTGGGCATCGGGGTGGAGTTTGTGCGGCGCAAGGCCGGCATCGACAACAACGCCCACGAGCAAAGGCACGGAGTCCTGCAGCGCGAGACGGCCAGTCCACCCGCGCCGACGCGGCAGGCCCAATTGCGCCGGCTCCGCCGCTGGCAGCACGACTACAATCACCTCCGAGCGCACGACGGCATCGGCGGACAGCCTCCGGCCCGACGTTACCATTCCACGCCGGGGCCGTTGCCTCCGTTGCTCACGCCAACTTATCCCCCGGACTGGCCAGTGCGGCGGGTCTCCCCGCGCGGCGCCATCTGCCTGTTCGGCCAAAGGCACTACATCGGACGAGCCGTCGCCGGACTCTTGGTCGGCTGCAAACCCACCGGTTCCTCCACCCAGATCTACTTCCATCGCCTCCGCTTCGCCCTCCTCTCTCAGCCGCTCCGCTCCACCGCCACACTTGTCCTCCCCGCTTGAGCTCAGAGGGGGAGGGGCGGCTGCCGCCGCCCCTCCCTCCGCCCTCCCCTTATTTTTTCAAATGAGTCCAAACCCAAAACTGTCAGCGCCTATTTGGCGGAGAGTGTCAGCGATTTTTGGCAGAGCGCCCTCGCGTGGTGCCGGGTGGCTACGCCTCGGCCGGCCTGCTCGCCTGGATCGCGATCAGTAAGTACGTCGATCACCTGCCGCTGTACCGCTTGGAGCAGATGTCACAGCGCTGGGGCGCCCAGATCAGTCGCCGCACGATGAGTGACTGGATCGAAGTCACGGCCAACTGGCTGGAACCGATTTACCGGAAGATGCACGCCGGTCTCCTCGGCGGTGGTTATCTCCAAGCCGACGAAACACCGATCCGATGTAATGACCCGGATGAGAAACGCGGCGGCACCACCCAAGGTTACCTCTGAGTTATCAGTCGGCCCGGTGCTGACGTGGTCTTCGACTGGAGACTCTCGCGTCGCCATGGCGAACTCACGTCACTGATTAACGGCTTCCAAGGCGTCTTGCAGTCCGACGGCTACGAAGCGTACCCGAGTTACGTCCGGTCGCACTCGGGAGTCGCGTGGGTCGGCTGTTGGGCGCACGCCCGGCGCTACTTCGTGGAAGCGATGGCCGAGAAACCAAAGGCCGCGCAACTGGTGCTCCGACTGATCGGCCAACTCTATCGACTGGAGTCCGCGTGGGACGCAGCGGAGGTCGGTGATCGCCGCGCCGAACTGCGGCAGCGCCACTTTGCTCGACCCCTGCGCTGGCTATGGCGAGTCGTGACCGGGCTGCGGGCCCAAGCGTTGCCGCGATCCTTGCTCGGTAAAGCGTGCGCGTACCTGATCGAACACTGGGAAGTGCTCGTCGCGCACCAGCAGTACTCCGTCACACGACTCGACAATAACCTGGTCGAAAACGCGATCCGGCCCTCTGCGCTCGGGAAGAAAAACTGGCTCTTCATCGGACATCCCGACGCCGGCCAGCGCTCCGCGATCATCTACTCGCTCGTCGTCTCGTGCCAGCGCCACGGCAAGGACCCACTCGCGTACCTGCGCGATGTCCTGCGCCGGCTGCCGTCGATGACGAACCAAAACGATCTCACGCCTCTGACACCCGCGGCGTGGCAGCCATCATCAGCGGGGTGAGAGTGGTGAGGATGGTGAGGATGGTGATGGTTATCATCACCCGAGGTCAGAGCCTCTGACATAGCTCTCACCACTACGTCAGAAAGCGGACCTCAGAACCCTCACCCTTACGCGCCGTCAACGAGGCACTCGGGCGGACGCTTACGTTGGACAACTGCTCCACCGAATCGCGGGTTAACAAGTGCACCGGTACGCCAAGGATAGCGGCCATCTCCTCCTCCATGGTGTAGAAGCGACGCCCGGGGTTAACGGCAAAGGTTGCCAGCAAATCGACATCGCTGCCGCGCTTGGCCTCGCCTCGCGTGGTCGAACCGAAGGCTTCCAAACGCGTGATGCCGGTTTGGCGGCAATACTCGGCCAGCATGTTTCCAACAGCTTCCGGCGTCGGCGGCGTGCGCAAACGACGGGTTACCGGCTTCTGGCCAGTGCGCACCGCGTCCCGATACGCCGCGGCTTTCGCCCGGTTTGCGGCAGTCTTCGACGATGACCGAACCTTGCCGCCCTTTCGCCTGAACGCCGCGTTCTTCATGTGTGAAGGGAGCTATGCGCTGCGCTTAGCATAATAAAGTCATTCAAAACCTAGGAAAGCATCCTGATGAAACGCACCCCTTCGGGCGCGCTGCTAGCCTGTACGGCTAGGCGACGAATCTCTTCGCAAAGAACATCACTCACGTCAGCCCGACCAGTGCGTTCATCGCGCGATGGACGGTCGATCACGAGCGTTGGGAGTGGTTCCGCGAGCAGAGCAAGGGCTGGGACAAACGCGACGGTGTGCGGCCAAACCTGGTCAATCTCGACCAGCCGTGCGGTGGGGCGGGTCTCGAAATCGTCGTCACCGGCGATGCCCTGCTCGTTGGTGAACACTTCGTTTCTTTCGAACCCAAAATCTCCCTCCGCGCCTACCCCGGCTGGATGGAATTCTATTTCACCATCGTGAAGCCGAAAGGCCCTCCCGCGCCCATCACCCTGCGCATCCCGCTCGCTCCCTCTCCCGGCAGCGACCTGCAGGCCGCGCAGATCCTCGAGGCGCTTCGCGCCGCCCGTGCGGCTGGAAACGCGCCGTTCACCATGCTCTCGAAAACCAAGTTCCTGCTGATTTTCTTCGGCGGCTTCTTCGGGCTCACCGGTTTGGCGATAGCGTTGGGGTATCTGCTGAGGCGCGGGCCGTAAGGAGACGTGCATCTGACGTTTGAAATCAGATGCGTCCCATAGAGGGCCAGAGGAGGGACAACTCAAACGTGGTTCCATCGTAGCGCTGATTTTTCTTGCGCACGATATTCGGGTCAACGTCACTGAACCATATGGTTCAGTATTCAGGGAAGCGGCTCGATGATACTTTTGCCGCGTTATCCGACTCGACCCGACGTGGCGTTCTTCTGCGCCTTGGGCGGGGAAACGCTTCAATTACGGACCTTGCGGAGCAGTTTCATCTGTCGCTGACAGGCATGAATAAGCACGTCGGAGTTTTGGAACGAACCGGTCTCGTGAAAACAGAGAAGGTAGGTCGGGTGCGGACCTGCATGCTCGGTTCGTGCCGGCTAGATTCCGAGAAGGCTTGGATCGAAGAATACAAAAATATCTGGGACCGGCGCTTCGACGCACTTGAACGCGTCGTCCAGGAATTAAAGCAAAAAAAAAACAAATGAAAAACCAAACAAACGCGGAACGAAAGTCAGAGCGTGAACTCGTCTCTTCCCGCATCATCAATGGGCCGTCACGCCTCGTGTTTGAGGCCTGGACCAATCCTGAGCTCTTTAAAAAGTGGTGGGTGCCGAAATCAGCCCCCATGACGCTTGTGTCCTGTGAGATGAATGTCCGCACCGGCGGAACATACCGTCTTGTTTTCAGTGCTGGTGGTCAAAGTGCGGAATTTTTTGGCAAGTATCTCGAAGTAACTCCACACTCGCGTTTGGTCTGGACCAACGACGAAGGAGGAGTGGACGCCGCAACCATCACCACAGTGACTTTCGAAGAAATTAATGGCACGACCTTGGTGAGCGTGCACGATCTATACCCATCAAAGGAAGCACTCGACGAGGCCATTGCCACAGGCTCTAGCGGCGCGATGCCTGAACAGTTGGAGCAACTCGAACTGCTCATTGTTAACCAGAGAAACCTTCGCCCCGAAAAATCTCAGCGAATCTGAAGCCACTTGATCAATGAACATGAGGC
>JBDSSU010000550.1:0-4888 GCA_039928635.1 Opitutaceae bacterium
CGACCGGCAATCCAGAACCGCCGCTGGGCAAGGCGAAAGCCTGGCTTGAAGTTGAACGCAATGGCAAACGCTATCGCCGCGAGACGAACACGATGCCGCAATGGGCGGGCTCGTGTTGGTATTATCTGCGTTTCACGGATCCGAAGAACGGCGACGCCCTCGCTTCGCCCGAGGCGCTGCGCTACTGGGGTGTGCCCGATCTTTATGTCGGCGGAGCAGAGCATGCGGTGCTGCACCTTTTGTACGCGCGTTTCTGGCACAAGGTCTTGTTCGACCTTGGCGTGGTGCCACAGAGCGAGCCGTTCACGAAACTGTTTCACCAAGGAATCATCCTCGGCGAGGACGGCGAAAAAATGTCGAAGAGCCGCGGCAATGTCGTCAGCCCCGACACGATCATCGCGTCGCACGGCACCGACACGCTCCGCCTGTATTTGATGTTCCTCGGTCCGCTGGAGGCGATGAAGCCGTGGAGCATGCAGCAGATCGAGGGCGTGCACCGCTTCCTGCAAAAAATCTGGCGCGAGTGCCTGAACGTCGAGGGCGAGCCCAATCCGAAAATCTCCCCGGGTGCGGCCCAACCCGCCGAACTCACCAAGCTACTCCACGAGACGATCAAGAAAGTCGGCGACGACATCGAGGTGATGCGTTTCAACACGGCGATCTCGCAGATGATGATTTTCTCGAACGCGCTGCAGAAAGCGCCCGTGGTCAGCCGCGAAACGATCCTCGCCTTCCTGCGCGTGCTCGCTCCGTTTGCGCCCCATCTCGCCGAGGAACTCTGGGCCCGCCTCGGAGAAGCCCCGTCGATCCAGAATGCTCCCTGGCCGAAATTCGACCCCTCGCTCCTCGTGGCGAGCGAAGCCAAGCTTGTCTTCCAGGTGAACGGCAAACATCGCGGCGACCGGCTCGTGCCCATCGGACTCGCGCAGGAGGACGCCGTGAAATTTGCCCAGGCCAGCGAGCGGGTGGCTCCTTATCTTGCAGGAAAAAATCTTCGTCGCGTCGTTTACGTGCCGGGAAAAATCCTGAATCTGGTGACGGACTAAACCGAAACATTAGGGAGAGAACCACGGATGAACACGAATGGACACGGATGGGGAGAAAAAGAAATCGGAGGTGAAAATCCGTGGACTGCGGACCTTTCGGTGAATGCGATAAAACCGCTTAAGTGGTTCGTTCGCGTTCGGAATATCCGTGTTCATCGGTGTCCATTCGTGGTCCAATTGCCAGAATCCGGCTGAGCCATCCTTTCCTGTGCCCGCTCTCTCCGCGTTTCTTCCCGTCGATTTCGATCCCCGCAAGCCCGTCGCGCTGATCGCCGGCCAGGGGCTTTATCCGATGCTGGTGGCCCAGGCGATTCGGAGGGCCGGCGTTCCGCTCCGGCTCATCGGTTTCGAGGAGGAAACGCGACCGGACCTAACCTCGTCGTTCACTGATGCCGATCGCCGCACGCTGCTCGTCGGTCAACTCGGCAAGATGCTCAAGGCCATCCGGGAATTTGGAGCCGGATACGCGTTGATGGCCGGACAAATCACCCCGCGCCGTTTGTTCAAGGGCCTGCACCCCGATCTAAAAGCGACCCAGATTCTTTTTTCCCTGAAGCGACGGAATGCCGAAACCATTTTCGGCGCGATCGCTCGCGAGATCGAGGAACTCGGCGTGACCCTGCTCGATGCCCGCGCGTTTCTCGACGACCAGCTCGCCATCCCTGGCTGCATGACGGGGCGCAGTTTTCCCATTGATCGCGAGTATCTCGATCACGGGATTCTGATCGCGCGCGAATGCGCCCGCCTCGACATCGGCCAGGGTTGCGCCGTCCGCAAAGGCACCGTGCTGGCCGTGGAAGCATTCGAAGGGACGGACGAAATGATCCGCCGGGCCGGATCGCTGAAGACGGACGAAACGCTTTTCGTGAAAACCGTGAAGGCGAGGCAGGACTTCCGCTTTGATGTCCCCTGCTTCGGTCAGCGCACGTTGGAAGTGATGCGCGAAGCGGGCGTGAAGGCGGCAGCTCTCGAAGCGGGCAAAGTGATCGTGCTCGATCGCACCGCGGTGATCGCCCAGGCGCGGGAATGGGGCATCAGCCTTTTCGGGTTCGAGTGACGCGCTCCTGCTGCTTGCGCTTTATCCGCCCGTCTCGCAACTTTCCGCCTCCATGCAAAACGATGTGATCACCGTGAGCATCAAGGGAGTCATTCCAACTCCCAATGGTTTTGCCGTCTTCCTTGGCACCGATGCGAAGTCCTTCGTCATTTACGTCGACCATTTCGTCGGCAACGCGATTCAAATGACCCTGAATGGCGTGAAAAAGGAACGCCCCCTGACGCACGATCTCATCGGCAGCATGCTCCTCGGTCTCGGGGCACGGCTCGACTACATCGTCATCAACGACGCTCGTGAAGGGACGTTTTTCGCCCGGGTAATTCTCCGCATGGAGAACGAACTCGGGAAAAAAATCGTCGAGGTGGACGCCCGCCCGAGCGATTCAATCGTGCTCGCGCTGCAACAGCAGCGTCCGATCTACGTGGCCCAGCAGGTTTTCGACGGCGTCGAGGATATGAGCGAAATCCTGCGGCAGCAGGAACAGGGGGAAGAAGGCGGGACCGGGGACGAGAGCACCTGACGTGAGGCTGCCTCTTCCGTTTGCCCCCGGCCAGCCGTTCACCGCGCTGGCCCCAATGCAGGATGTCACGGACCTCGCATTCATGCGGGTGATCGCGCACTACGGCGCGCCTGATTATTTTTTCACGGAGTTCTTCCGCGTTCACGCCCAGTCGCGTCCTGAAAAACATATTCTCCGCTCGATCGACGAGAACACCACCGGACGTCCCGTCTTCGCCCAGCTCATCGGCGAAGACCTCGGTCATCTCGCCCGCACCGCCACCGAGCTGCTCAAGCACAACGTCGCCGGCATCGACCTCAACCTCGGATGCCCGGCTCCCAAGGTGTACAAGAAGAACGTCGGCGGCGGGCTCCTTCGCGAGCCGGAAAAAATCGGGGAAATCCTCGCGACGCTCCGTGCGACGGTGCCCGGACTTTTCACGGTGAAGATGCGGATCGGTTTCGACAGCACGGTGAATTTCCACCGCATCCTCGATTTGGTGAATGAGCACCGCGTCGATCTCCTGTCAGTGCACGGCCGCACGGTGAAGGAAATGTATCGCAGCGAGGTTCACTACGATGCGATCGCCGAAGCCGTCGCGCGCGTGCGCTGTCCCGTGCTGGCGAATGGAAACGTCACCTCCGCCGTTCGTGCCGCTGCGATCGTCGGCCAAACCCGCGCCGCGGGTCTGATGATCGGTCGCCACGCCATTCGTAATCCCTGGATTTTCCGGCAGTGCCGTGAAATTTTTGCCGGCACGCCGGTGACGCGGATCACCCTGGCGGACGTGCGCGACTACGTGGAGCGGCTGTATCGCGAAACGCAAACGCCCGAACTGCTGGAGCGCTATCACGTGAACAAGATGAAGAAGTACCTCAATTTCGTCGGCCAGAGCGTCGATCCCACCGGGGCTTTTCTCCACGACATGCGACGGACAGAAACCGAGTTGGAGCTGTTTACCGTCTGCGATCGGCACCTGCTCGCCGAGCCGTCGCGGGAATTTTCGCCCGAGCCCTACGCCGGCGTGATCGCCCGCCCCAACTGCGAAACTCCCGACGCCGCCGCGGACGGGTGCTCCTTGGAAACCATCACCGCTTGAGCGGAGCGGCGGCGAAGCTGGCCGCAGGCAGCATCGATGTCGGGACCTCGCGAGCGGCGAAAATGCGCCACGACTCCGCGCGTGCGCAACTCGCCAGCGAAGCCTTCCGCCATTTCGTCCGACGTCGGTTCGTAGTTCACCCCACGCAGACTGAGCCCCGTGGGATTGTAACGAAGGAGATTCACATGCATGCGTCGCGTTCCGAGGACGGCCGCCAAGGTGCGCGCGTGTCCGGCGGAATCGTTGATGCCTTTTAAGAGGCAATACTGGATGGTCACCGGTCGACCCCGCATGGCTTGGAAGCGATCGGCCGCCGCCAGAATCTCGGCGATCGCGAAACGTTTCCCCATGGGCAGGAGTTGCGCCCGCGTGGCGTCATCCGGCGCGTGGAGAGAAACCGCGAGATTCACGTTCAACCCGCTCCGTGCGAGAGCGTCGATGCCCGGGACGATGCCGACGGTTGAGACCGTCACCTGCCGCCAGCCGAGCGCGCCGATGCGGTTGTCGGCGATACGACTGATCGCCTCGAGTACCGCATCCAGATTCAGCATGGGTTCGCCCATGCCCATAAACACGACGGTCTGAAGCCGGCGGCCCGCGGCGAGAGCTTCGCCTCGAAGAGCGAGAAACTGCCCCACGATTTCGCCCGCGGTCAGATTGCGTTCAAAACCGGTTTTCGTGGTGGCGCAAAAATCGCAGCCCATCGCGCAGCCAACCTGGGTCGAGAGACAGCCCGCGGCGCGGTCCTCGCGAAAATCCGGCATGAGCACGGTCTCGACCGTCCTGCCATCTTGCAGTCGAAGCAGGAGTTTGGTCGTTCCATCCTCCGCCACCTGTCGCACCGCAATGGCCGCACCGGCGGCGGCAGTCTCCTCGCGCAAGCGGTCGATCAAGCCGTGTGGCAGCAGCGGTCCGGGAGGATTTTCGATTGCGCCTCCACTTCCGTAGTACGCCCGCAACACGCCGGCGGCGTGCGTGGCTTTGACTCCCCAAGCCGCGAATTGCTGCTCGAGTTCGGCCAGAGTGAAATCGGAAAGGGCGCGGCTCACTTGTCCAACACACAAGGAATGTCGGGAAAGCCAAGCGCGCAGCCGCGGTGATTCACACGACCGACACCGGGAGTGCGGAATATTCAAAATCCTTTGTCATTCTGAGCGCAGCGAAGAATCCATGAGGATGTCCGCACC
>JBDSSU010000551.1:0-18096 GCA_039928635.1 Opitutaceae bacterium
CGAACCCCCAACCAACGGTTTTGGAGACCGCTACTCTACCAATTGAGCTACACGCCTGTAAGAGGGCTTTCTTTAGACGACGCCGCCGAGGCCCCGTTTCGAGGCCTCGGCGAAGTCAGGTTAAACAATTAAAGGGCAGCTTACTCGATGATGTCGGTGATACGACCCGCACCGATGGTGCGGCCGCCTTCGCGGATGGCGAATTTCTGCGTCTTCTCCATGGCAATCGGAACGATGAGGTCGATCTCCACGGCGATGTTGTCGCCCGGCATGATCATCTCGACGCCTTTCGGCAGGTTCACGATGCCAGTCACATCCGTCGTGCGGAAGTAGAACTGGGGACGGTAGCCGTTGAAGAACGGTGTGTGGCGACCACCTTCGTCCTTCGAGAGGACATAAATTTCGGCTTTGGCCTTCTTGTGGGGCTTGATGCTCTTCGGAGCGGCCAGAACCTGACCGCGCTCGATGCCTTCTTTTTCAATGCCGCGCAGGAGAATACCGACGTTGTCGCCAGCTTGGCCGCTATCGAGCAGCTTGCGGAACATTTCGATACCCGTCACCACGGAGGTAACGGTGTCCTTCAGGCCGACGATCTCGACGGTGTCATTCACCTTGACGATGCCGCGCTCGATACGACCCGTCGCGACCGTGCCACGGCCGGTGATCGAAAATACGTCTTCGACGGACATCAGGAAAGGTTTGTCGAGCTCACGCATCGGCTCCGGGATGTCGGTGTCGATCGCGTTCATCAGCGCGGTGATCGCCGCGTCGCCTTCCGGCTTGTTATCAAGAGCCGCCGTAGCCGAGCCGCGAACGATGGTGGCCTTGTCGCCGTCAAATTGGTACTTCGTGAGGAGTTCGCGGATTTCCATCTCAACGAGGTCGAGCAATTCCGGGTCGTCGATGAGGTCGACCTTGTTCAGCCAGACCACGATCTTCGGCACGCCGACTTGGCGGGCGAGGAGGATGTGCTCGCGGGTCTGCGGCATCGGGCCGTCAGCGGCGGAGACAACGAGGATGGCGCCATCCATCTGAGCGGCACCCGTGATCATGTTCTTCACGAAGTCAGCGTGGCCGGGGCAATCGACGTGCGCGTAGTGGCGCTTTTCCGTCTGATACTCAACGTGCGCGACCGAGATCGTGACGATCTTCGAGGCATCGCGGACGGTGCCACCCTTGGCGATATCGGCGTAAGTCTTAACCTCAGCGAGCCCCTTGCGTGCCTGAACAGCGAGAATAGCGGTCGTCGTGGTGGTTTTGCCGTGGTCAACGTGGCCGATCGTGCCGACGTTCACGTGCGGTTTGTTGCGTTCGAATGTGCCTTTAGCCATAGAGGTGGGAGGTTACTGATGTGGGAGGATGAAAAGTGACTTCGGTTTTAACGTCGGCGAAGCCTGCCGACGTGGTAATTTGGCCATGGAGCCCAGAACCGGATTTGAACCGGCGACCTCGTCCTTACCAAGGACGTGCTCTGCCAACTGAGCTATCTGGGCAGACCAAGAATGTGCCAAAAAACGAAAAAGAGGGGAGAAAGTGCGGTTCGCATTTGGCACCGTCAACAGCAAATTCGCGCTTTGCTGGAAAATCTAAGGACCGATTGAGATCCGATAAACACCCGGCGCCAATCGCTGACCAATCCTCAGCGTTTGTACAAGGTAACCTCGGAAATAATCGTCCACGCCTTCGACTCCAGACTGGCGCGTCACCGCCAGCGTGCCGACTAAACCGATGGCGTCGACTCGACCCAAGAACTCCATCGGTTGCCACGCGCCATCACCCGGGGGTCGGGCATCCAGCACTATTTGCTGCAACACGGCTTGCCCGGTGCCGGCCGCGACAATCTTTACCACCGCCGACCGCGGATCGAGGGTGGGCGCAACCCGCTCGCCTCGTCCGATGCCGGCGAACAAAGGGCCGGGCGGATCTGCCGCCAGTGCTTCCACCGACGTCACCGGAACGGTCACTGGGTTGGGAAACTTTGACTTCAGACCCTGTTCCAACGCGCTCGCGACAAAGCTCGGCTGGTAATTCTCGAAGGTCGCTCCGGGCTCAGGCCGGTTAACCCCCTTGCGTGCCGCATTCCACTTCGTCGGAAGGAAAAGTGGCGTGGGATCGGCGAGAATTTTCTGCTCATCGAACGCGGCGTCGACGCCGTCGTCAGCTCGCAGAACAATGGGGGGGGATTGGGTCCGAGGGGGAGGAGTCGCCTCGTTCTCCGGTATTCCAAACAGCGATGCCACGAGCCCCACTCCGGCGATCGCAATGACGCCCGAAAGTGCCCAGCGGCGAATATCGCTGTCCCGAACCGCGCTCATTCAGCGTCCTCCGCTCGCTTTGGCGGGCTCCTGCCCCGCCAAAACGACCTGGAACCCGGCCGATTTCGCAAGTTCAGCGATTCGCGTCAGCTGCGAAATCTTCACTCCCGCTTCGGCACGCACCAGCAGCACCGGATCTCTCGTCGTCTTCGCCTCATCCCTCAACCATTCGCCAAGCCGTTCGAGGGTGATCCCGCCTTCCTCCGCCACGATCAGCCCAACTTCGTTGATCCCGATATTGTGGGTCGTTCGTGCGGCTTGCGCCCGCGCTCCCGTCATTTCTGGTAGCTGAAAATCCACGCCCAGACCGGGTGCGAGAACGAAGCGCGAACCAAAGAGCGAAAACGCGAACACGATCAGCGCGATGTTCACAAAAAACCAGAAATCGAAGTTGCGGGGCGCAGGCCGCAACTTTGACGCGAGATCGAGGGGGCGCGTGATCATTTCTTCACCAACTCGCTGGCCGCAGGCGTCGCCTCACCACCCGGTTTCACGCCGCGATACTCCGTCAGCAGATATTTCATGATCTCGTTACCCGACCATTCGATGTCGCGCACGATCGCCCGCACCCGGCCACTGAGGAAATGATAGGCGAGATGCGCCGGGACCGCGAGCATCAGGCCGCCGGCCGTGCTCAGCAGCGCCTGCCACATCCCGCGAGAGAGGTCTTTCGCCGTCACGTAATCGCCGCGCTCAAAAGCCATGAACAAGGAAGCGAATCCCAGGATCGTCCCGAGCAGGCCGACAAGGGGTGCGACCTGGGCGATCGCCGCGATCGAACCCAGGCGGCGTTCGAGCACCGGCAGTTCAACGACGGCGGCTTCCTGCACGTGAAATCGCATCGTGTCGGCGTCCGCGTCGGCGTGCAGCAACGCGGCTTTGGCGACCGCCGCAATCGGGCCGGGCGTCTCTTCGCAAACCGTCAGGGCCTCCACGGTCCGTCGCTTCGCGAGGATGTTTTTCAGTCCCGCGATAAACGCGGTGGAGCGAATATGCCCTCGATGAAGATAAAGGGTGCGCTCCACCACCAACATGAAGCAGAGAATGCCCAACGCCAGGAGCACCCACATCATCGGCCCGCCCTTCGCGAAGAGAGTAAGATTATCGAGCACAGCCATTATCCGCTGCAGTTAGAAACGCTTCCCACGACCGCGTAAACTTGAAATCCCGCTTCGCTCACGGCGTCACCTCCGCGACGTTGAATCTCGCGAGCTTCTGACGCGCCATCTCCGTCCAACCCAAGTTGGACTGGATAATGAGTGTCCAAGCCTTCTTCGCCTCTTCCAACTGCTGCTGTTGCTCCAGGATTTCTCCGTATCTGAGCAAGGTTCGGGCGAGCCAGTAGCGACCGGTGCCCAATCGATCCGCCATCGCCCTGTCTTTGAGGAGGAAAGTATCCACGACGTCCCGCCACCAAATCTCCAGCGCCTTGGCGGTATCACCACGACGCGCGAAAATCTCCCCGTAGTTGTAGCCCGCCTCCACCCGCACATCGAGGGGAGCGTCCAGCTGCACCATCAACTGGAAGAACAGAACCTCCGCTTTCTCTGAATAGGACGGATCGTTCGCCGACTGGGCATTGTAGGTTTCCGCCAACGCGAGCTGTGCAAAGATCACTCCGGCATGCTGCCGATTGTTTTCGATCAAGGACTGGTAGGTATCCTGAGCCTGCGAAAACTGATTCAATAATCGCAGCAAGTCGCCCTGCGTCATGCGCGCTTCGAACACCAGATCGTTGGCCGGATCCTTGGGCGGATATTTTTCGACCAGCTCGATCAGCTTTTCGATCCGACGCACCCCTTCCTCGTAATTTTCCTGGCCGCCGCGACGTTTCGCCTGGAGCGCCGCCGAGAAAAGGGCGTGGGGGGCATATTCGCTCTCCGGAAAATCCTCGGCGAGTTTCGTCAGCAAATTCTGCGCTTTCACGACATTCTCCTGCAAGGCGTAGTAGTCCGCCTCGACCATGTAGGAGGAAATCGCCGCCGGAGATTTCTCGTACTTCTTCCGCAAGGCTTCGAGCGCTTCCAGGCCGGCGCGGTCACGCTTCAACGCGAAATTCGTCCGTGCCTTGAGCAGCATCCCCGAGCTGTCCACGTCGACTTTCATCGCCGGCTCTACGCCTTCGAGGGTGCGATCGAGTTTGTCGATCAAAGTTAACGTGTTGTCCGAAGGTTTGTCATCGAAGGAAAGCTGCGCCTGCAGCCACGCCATTTGTGCACGCAAGGTCGCCGGGAGCGCCTCCGCTTTCGACTCGGCGTCAGCCGCAATAAGCCGGCTCACCCGCGCGTACGCCTCGCCGGTTTGCCCCGCGGCTTGAAAGGCGCGGGCCAAATTCCATTCCGCCTGCCAGCGGGTGCGCACGTCGAACACGGGATTGAGCGCCGCCGCGTTAAGGAGACTTTGCGCCTTGTCGAGCGATCCCGCCTCCATCTCGGAGAGCACATGTTGGAACAGCAGGGCCGGCACCATGCTCGCCGGAGGATCGGCGAGCGCAGCCGCATATGCATCGGACGCATTGCGAAAATCGGCCGCACCTCCCGCTCCGCCGGCCCCATCCGCACGGGCGAGTTTGCCGGCGCGAAACCAAGCCTCCGCCACAAACACTCCCAGCTCTGCTCGCGCCTCCCCCGCCGGTAACAGATCACGCGCCTTCGCTGCGTTATCGGCTGCGATCCGGAAACGCCGCTGCTCCCAGGCCGATTGCGCCGAAATCCAATAGGCGTACGGCACCAGCGGCGACTTCGGGAACTGCTCCCGCAAACTCGCCGCGTCCCGGTCGGCCTGCACGTAGCCATCCGCCGTTTTCGAAGCCAGCGCCGACTGGGCCCGCACCCAAAAAAGGTCATCCAGGATCTGATGCGGCGGCGTCCGGCCAATCAGCTTGTCCAACAGCGCGCGAAACGGCACGCGGTTGGCGGCGCTCTCCGATGCTCGCGCCAGCAGTTGCAACGCGATCCGCTGTTTGCTCGCGACGCTACCCTGCTCGAGCAGCTCCACGAGCGCATTGCGCCCCGCTCCTTCGGCGGAACCGCCAATCACGCCGAGCAACAAACGGAAATCATCCACTCGCTCCCGTTCCTGGCGGGGCAGCGTGCGCAATAGATTCTGCAACAATTCAACCGCGAGGTTTTTTCGGCCAGAAACATCATACATCACGGCCAGATCGCGCGCCGCACGATAGCGATTCTCCCGCCCCCGGTTGCTCTCCCAGATTCGACGAGCGACATCGATGTCGGCGTCACTTGCCGGGGCCGTGCGCAATTTTTCCTCCAGCGCCGCGAGCTCGAATCGCACCTTCACGAACTCCGTCGTGGCAGCGGCGATCGCCTCATCAAAAAACCTTCGCGCCTTCGCCGGATCCCCTCCCGGAGTTTCCATATCGGTCAACATGACCTGCAGAAACGAATGCCAGCTGTGATCGCTCTTCGGCAATTCCGGCTGCTTCGTGGCGTCAAACTCCGCTCGCATCTGGCCAACTTTCTTCAACTGCCCCGCCGCGAGCGCCGCCCGCAAATGCCACGCTGCGCTGTGCGGACCTTTGTCCGCTTGCAACACCTGCTCGGCCTCCACCGCCCGGCCGTCGTCGAGCAGCACCGTCGTGAGCGCCAGGGTCACCGCCGAACGATCGACGCCCGGTTCTTTGAGCAGCGCGGCATAAAGCGGCACCGCCACCGTGTTGTAGCCTAAATCCTGCGCGCTTCGCGCAGCCGCGAGTTGCTTCGCGACCTGCCCCGACGAGAGCGTCGCCGGCGACGGGGGGACCAACGGCACCGGCGCATTGAGCGGCTCCTGCGCACCCGCAGAAACCACGGCGACGGCCACCAACACGAAAAATCTTCTGAAAAACATGCGAGCTGCGGCATGTTGTTCACGCCGTCGGAACAATCAACCGCGTTTGTCTCAGAGGTGAAACCGCAGAACCAACCCCGGTGAGCCCTCGATTTGTCACGAGCCCGGCCCGGCAAAATTTCTTCCCATCCCCCCAATCGTGGTACTTTGCTGAAACTCGGTCGTGGGGCAGTCGTCTCATGGCCTTATGGAAACCCCGTCGTCCACTCACGCCATGGCTCACGATCATCACCATTCCCACTCTCCCTGCTGCGGTATCTCGACGGACATCGAAGATTACTTTCTCACCCGTCGGCAGTTCCTCAACCGCGTCGGCATGGGCATGGGCGCCCTCGGCCTGGCCACCATGATGGATCCGGCACAGCTCATCGGTGCGCCCGGGCCCGTCGCCGCCAGCTCTCTCACGCCGCGCCCCCCGCAGTTTGCCGGCAAAGCCAAATCCGTCATTCACATTTTCGCGCAAGGGGCGCCCTCCCAAGTCGACACCTGGGATCCGAAGCCGACCTTGACCCGCATGAACGGGAAAACGATCTCCGCCGGCGGCGTCGCGATGGGATCGCCCTTCAAGTTCACGAAGATGGGGAAGTCGGGGATCGAAGTGAGCGAGCTGTTCTCCAACCTCGGCCAGCACGTCGACGACATGGCAATCATCCGTTCGATGTACACGGATATCCCGGCTCACGATGTCGCGACCGTCTTCATGAACACGGGATCGCTGCGCCTCTCAAAACCCAGTCTTGGTGCGTGGTCGATCTATGGACTCGGCACGGAGAATCAAAATTTGCCCGGGTTCATTTCGCTGCGCGCCGGCGGATTGCCGCCTGGCGGGGCCGCCAACTACGGCGCCGCGTTTCTCCCCGGCATCTATCAAGGGTCGAGCGTCAACACCCAGGCTGCCTCGGTGCAACAGATGATCCAAAACATCCGCAACCAGTATCTCCCGCTGAAGGAGCAACGCCGGCAGATCGACTTCGTTCACCAGCTCGACCAGATGCAGTCGAAGAATCTCGAGCACGAGGCGGTCCTGGAAACCCGACTCGAATCCTACGAGGTCGCGTTCCGGATGCAGGCCGAGGCGACCGATGCGTTCGATATCACGAAAGAATCTGCGGAAACGCTCGCGGCGTACGGGATTTCAAATCCAGGACCGATGGCGGCTCGCGGCGGTGCCCGCCCCGCTGCGGCCCGCGGCGGCGGAGAAAGCCAGGGCAAACAACTCCTCATCGCGCGCCGTCTCATCGAGCGTGGAGTCCGTTTCGTGCAGGTCTGGCACGGTGGCTGGGACCACCACCAGGATCTCGAAGATAAGATCACCTTGAAAGCGGGCGAAATCGACAAACCACTCGCTGCCTTGATGACTGATCTGAAACAGCGCGGCTTGCTCGATTCGACGCTGGTCGTCTGGGGCGGCGAATTCGGTCGCAAACCCACGCGCGATCGCAACGCCAACGACGCCGACAAAGCCGGGCGAGATCACAATGCGAAAGCGTTCTCCACCTGGATGGCGGGCGGTGGCATCAAAGGCGGAACGATCCATGGGGCGACCGACGAGTTTGGCGCGGCCGCCGTGACCGATAAGGTCCACGTGCACGATCTGCACGCGACCATTCTGCAGTGCCTCGGCTTCGATCACACCAAGCTCACCTATCGCTTCAACGGCCGCGACTTCCGCCTCACCGACGTCGCGGGCAATGTGGTGAAACCGATTCTGGCGTAAACCGATGAAAACGCTCTCCGCATCTTCGCTCGCGCTCATCGGCGTCGCGTTCGCCGCCAATCTTTACGCCGCCGCTCCTGCTGCTGCGCCCCGCACGGTGAGCGCGACGGACATGCAGTTTTTCGAAAACAAAATCCGGCCGATCCTCGTCGAGAAATGCTACAAGTGTCACAGCCGCGAAGCGGACAAAGTTCGCGGCGGTTTCCTGCTCGATTCTCATGACGGATTGCTCGAAGGCGGCAGCACCGGTCCGGCGATCGTGCCGGGCAAACCTGACGAAAGTCTGCTCATCCAGGCGATCCGTTACAAAGATCCGGATCTGCAAATGCCCCCGAAAGGCGACAAACTTTCCGATCGCGAGATCGCCGATCTCACCGAATGGGTCCGCCGCGGCGCGCCGGATCCGCGAGGCCTCGCCAGCAAAAGCGGTGCGCCATCGAAGTATGGTGGTGTGGGTCGCCAGCACTGGTCTTTTCAGCCGCTGACCAAGCCCGCGGTACCCACGATAAAAACTCCGGAATGGAGCAAAACCCCCGTCGATAATTTCATCCTGGCGAAGCTCGAAGACGCCGGTCTGGAGCCGAACGCTCCCGCCGATCGACGCACCTTGATCCGCCGCGTTAGCTTCGATCTCACGGGCCTCCCGCCCACCGAAGCCGAGACCAGCGCGTTTGTTGCCGATCAATCTCCGGATGCCTACGCCAAAGTCGTCGATCGCCTCCTCGCCTCGCCGCAGTACGGCGAACGCTGGGGTCGCTACTGGCTCGATGTGGCGCGTTACTCCGACACCAAAGGCGAGCCGGAAAAACGCCGCGATCCGCGTTATCCACACGCGTGGACCTATCGCGACTACGTCATCAACGCCTTCAACACCGATAAACCCTATAACGATTTCATCGTCGAACAGCTCGCCGCGGATCGAGTCGTCGCCGAATCGTCGAAGAAGATTCTCGCGAAGGACCCGAAGGCGGTCATCGACCAAACCTCTCTGGCCGCCCTCGGGTTTCTCACGCTCGGCAACAAATTCGAAGGTCGCGACGACGACATCATCAACGATCGCATCGACGTCACCACGAAGGCGTTTCTCGGCCTCACGGTTTCGTGTGCCCGTTGCCACGACCACAAATTCGATCCGATCCCGACCAAGGACTTCTATTCTCTGTACGGCGTGTTCGCGAATACCTACGAGCCGACCATCCCCGCCGAGCTACCGACGCTTTTCTCGCGCCTCCGAAAAACGCCCGAGTTGGAAGACTACTTGGCAAAGCTCCAGGACCTGAAGGCAAACAAGGCGAAGGCCGATCAGGAGTTTGCCGAACTCCAAGCGGAATTCCGGCGCACCCGGACCCGGGACCAGCAAAAAAATCAGATGGCGCAACGTCAACAGACCCTCGCGGACGCCGCCCTCTACGACCTCGAAGCTACCCACCCTGGCGCGCCCGCCCGTGCCCATGGGCTCGTCGACGTCCAGCGCTCGCGTGACTACCCCGTGCTGATCCGTGGTGAATCGAAGAATGTCGGCGACGTCGTCCCACGGCGCTTCCTCGAAATCCTCTCGCCCGATCCAAAGAAACGCCCCGAGTGGCACGACCACAGCGGTCGCCTCGAACTCGCGCATGCGATCGCCGATCCAAAAAATCCCCTGACCGCCCGCGTCCTCGTGAATCGCGTGTGGCAGCAACATTTCGGTGAAGGCTTCGTGCCAACGCCCGACGACCTCGGCAACATGTCCGCGCCGCCCACGCATCCCGAACTTGTCGACTACCTCGCGAGCCGTTTCGTCGAGGACGGTTGGTCGATCAAAAAACTCCATCGCCTGATTCTCCTCAGCAACACCTATCAGGAGAGTTCAAACGCGAATGCGAAATACGCCGATATCGACCCCGACAACAAACTTCACTGGCGCTACAATATGCGACGGCTCGATTTCGAATCGGTGCACGACTCGCTTCTCGCGATCGCCGGCACGCTCGACCTCAAACTCGGCGGGAAAGCCATCCCGATTGGGAGCGAGGACTTCGCCACCCGACGGGCCGTCTACACCTTCATCGATCGCCGCAATCCGGCGGAAATTCTCACGCAATTCGATTTCCCGAGTCCGAACGTTCCGACGGGGAAACGTTACATGACAATCGTGCCGCAACAGTCGCTGTTCATGATGAACAGCCCGCTCGTCATCGAAACCGCGCGCAAACTCACCCATCGACCGGAGTTCCTCTCGGTCAAGTCTGACGAAGAACGCGTCGCCTCGCTTTACCTCGCCATTTTCCAGCGCCCGCCCAACGCGCAGGAAACCGCCTTGAGCCTCCGGTACGTCGAGTCGAACCCGGGCGGCACTTCCACCGAAGCACCGATCGCTACCCTTCAGTCCAAAGCCGCTTCGCGCCAGGCCGAGCTCCAGGCCATGCAGGCGAAGAACGCGGCCAAAAACCTCCGCGGCAAAAACGCGTATCAAGCCGAGCCGGGCGGCGCCGCCTTCAAGAGCCGCGCCCCCATCGACGCCTGGACCAAACTCGCGCACGCCCTCTTCCAGACGAACGAGGCCATGTTCTATAATTGAGGCGCGGCGCCACTAAACCATGGGGTCATTGACGGCCCATTTGGGCCAGGTCTCGCGCGAATAGCGCTGCGCCTCCTCGATCATCGCGCGAACCAGCGGCGCGGGTTCGCCCCGCCACAGCAGACCCATCGTCATCGGCTCGAAGCCATCGAGCGGCAGCGCGCGCACGTCGCGGTGAGTGATCACCTCCGGGATCGCAACGTTCACGCCGTAGCCTTCCGCGTGGGAGACATAACGCGTCACGAGTTCAACTGATGTGGCTTCCACTCCTTGCGCCCAGACGACCCCACGACGCTTCAGCTCTTTCTGGAAACCGCGCATGACGCTCGTGCCAGCCGGCTGACCGATGAGAGGCTCGGAAATCTTCCTTAGGCTCCAGAGCTCGTCCGCATTTTTCAGCGCGGCCTTCCGCGCGACCAGCAACACGATGGGTACACAAACCAGCCGCACGCTGCGCAGCCTCGCCGGAGGACGCGTGTCGATCGGCGTGATGGCGACGTCGATCTGGCCGTCGCGCAACCAATCCTCGACCTGCGCCTGGAAACCGGTGCGCAGGGACAGTCGCACGCGTGGATGCCGCTTCCGCACGCGTTGCATCACCATCGGGATGTGGTCGCGCAGCACCAGCTCGGACCCGCCAATGCGCAGCTCGGGTTCGATCCCTGACCTCAACTCCGTGGCGAGGCTGTCGAGGTTTTCGAAGAACGGTCGCGCATGGAGAAAAAGCCTCTCTCCCTCTGCCGTCAGCCGAAACGGACTTCGTTCGAAAAGCTTGGCGCCCACATCTTCCTCGAGCGCCCGCATCTGTCCGCTCACCGCCGGTTGCTGGATGCCGTAGGGAATGTTGCGCACCGCTGCGCTGATCCCGCCGTGCTTCGCCACATAGTAGAAAAGTTCCAGGTGGTGAACGTTCATGCGGCTTTCCCCGAAGAAGCCGGGAGGCCTCACGGCGCGCAACGCCATTCCCGTTTCCACCCCATCGAAAAAACCGATGGGGCGCATCAGACTTATCAACTCACGCTGTCCCCGTACTTCGGATATTCTGATCACGCACCGGGCAACACCGGCCGCGATCAGCTCAACCCAATATCCGCCATGCCTCTCTTCCTCACCGTTCTTGGCCTGCTCTTCCAAGTCGTCCTCATCACCGCGCTCGCCGATTTCATCGCCGGCGTGGTTCACTGGGCCGAAGACGCCTACTTCACGGAGGACACACCGGTCATCGGCCCCCTCTTTATCCGACCCAATATTCTCCACCACCACCAGCCCCGCTACTTCACCCGGTTGAGCTGGTGGCAGAGTTCCCAGGACCTCGTCGCCGCAGGAATTCTCCTTCTCGCCGCCGCGTGGCCCCTGGGTCTGCTGACCTGGCAGCTGGGCTTGTTCGTGGCGATTAGTGTGAACGCCAACCAAGTCCACAAATGGTCTCATCGTACTCGCGCCGAAAATGGCCGCCTCATTTCCAAGCTGCAGGACTGGCACATTCTCCAGACCGTCCGCCACCACGGGCTCCATCACACAGACCCAAAAAATACCTATTACTGCCCCGTTACCAATTTCGTGAACCCCGTGCTCGAGCGCATCGACTTCTGGGGTCGCGTAGAGTCCATCATCGAACGCTTCACGGGAATCAAACACCGCCACGACACGGCCGTTCGCGGCCAGGGCCCGGGGCCGGACTGGCTCGAATTCTACAAACCGCAGGCGAAAAAGGTGTGCCCAAAAACCTGTGCACCCTGCGGCGCCTGCAAAAAAACCGAGCCAGTTCTCGCGCGCGCCGCATAAGGAAGCTGCGCCCCGAATAACAAGCCGGTTTGAAGACAGCCAGAACGCAGTCAATCGACCACGGATGACACCGATGCAAAAAACTACCGGGGGAAAACCACCCTTCGATCAATTCACCCGTGCAGTGAAACGCCGCGACTTCGTCGTGAATCGATCATCTGTGCCCATCTGTGAAATCTGTGGTTTCAATTCAGGTGAAGCCGCTCCTGAGCCCGTCGACTGCGTCCGGTCGAACTAGGTTTCACTAGAAATAGGTTCCGGCGCTTTCCGACCGCCGACCAGGATTTCCCCGGCTTTCGACGTATCGAGTGCGCCCTCCCATTTCGCGATCACCAGCGTGGCGACGGCGTTGCCAATCACATTGGTGATCGCGCGTGCTTCCGAGAGAAAGCGATCCACCCCCAGAATCAGCGCCATGCCGGCGACCGGCACGTGATCCGTCGCCGCCAGCGTCGCCGCCAGCGTGATGAAACCGCTCCCGGTGACGCCGGCCGCGCCTTTCGAGGTGATCAGCAGGACGGCGAGCAATGAAAGTTGCGCACTAAGCGCGAGGGGCGTGTCGGTCGCCTGCGCGATGAAGAGCGCCGCCAGCGTCAGATAAATGCAGGTACCATCCAGATTGAACGAGTAGCCCGAGGGAATGACGATTCCGACGACCGAGCGCGCACAACCGACGCGTTCCAATTTCTCCATCAAGCCCGGCAACGCCGATTCCGATGACGATGTCCCGAGCACAATCAGGAGTTCCTCCCGCATGAAACGGAGAATCTTCCACAGATTGAAACCGGCGAGCCGCGCGATTCCGCCAAGCACCAGCACGATGAAAACCGCGCACGTGAGGTAAACGCAGGCCATCAGTCCCGCCAAATTCTTCAGCGAGCCGATCCCGTATTTCCCAATCGTAAACGCCATCGCGCCACCCGCCGCGAGCGGTGCCAGCCGCGTGACAATTGAAACGATTCCAAAAAAAACCCGCGCGATCTCATTCAACAAATTCTGAATGGGGCGGCCGTGTTCCCCTAGCCGTCCGAGCGCCAATCCGAAGAGGATGGCCAGGAGTAACACCTGAAGAATGTCACCGTCCGCGAATGCGCTCACAAACGTCTTGGGAATCAGTCCGAGCAAAAACGCCGCCCAGCCCTGGGCTTTGGCCGGCGAGGTGTACTGCGAGACCGAGCCAGCCTGCGTGGCGAGCGACTCATTCGTGGCGTGAAATCCGGCGCCCGGCGTGAACACGTTCGCGACCACCAGCCCGATCACCAGGGCCAGCGTCGTCACGATCTCGAAATAAAGCAGCGCCTTGCCACCCACGCGCCCGACGCGTTTCAGGTCCCCCATCCCCGCCAGGCCCGCGACCACCGTGGTGAAAATGATCGGTGCGATCAGCATCTTCACGAGGCCGACGAACGCGTCACCGATCCATTTCAACTTGGCGCCGAACTCCGGCCAAACGAACCCAATGACGAGGCCCACCACAATCCCGACGAGAACCTGGAGGTAAAGGGTGCTGCGTTTCTTCGGCGCGGCGTCGCCGGCCGCGGGGAGAGGATGCATCGGGCTCAGTTGAATTGCACGCTGCCCGATGCGTCAAAACTTTACCCGGCCATCCAACCTCTAGCGTCCGTGAGGGTCGGCGCGACCACCGCTGTGCACCGGCGGCGTGGTTGAGAACTCGGTTTCCTGCCTCGGCGTGACCTTCGCGATCACGACCGTAACAATGATTGCCCCCACCACGATCCGCAGCGCCCATTTCCGCCGTTCCGCTGGGTCAGGCATCCAGTCCGCCTCCTTCCGCGCCAGGACGGCCACCGCCGCAAACGGCGCCACGAGCCAGAGATACCACGGCGCGCCCACTTCTCGCAGCACGTAGCGCAACCAGCTCAGGACCGAGATGCCAACGAGGCTCAACGCGAACAACACAGCGAAGGTGATACTGCGCGCCCGCCAGGCCCGCCAGTACCAGGAGACCGCTGCGAAGGGATTCATCCAAACCATCCAACGCAACGCGCAGATCTCGTCAAAACGTTAGCGGAACGCCGTCCGAATCGCGTACCGTGGTATCGCCGGGAAAAGATCCCATCGCAAAACTTCGCGCGCCTCCCCACCGGGATCTCTCGTCGTCCTCCGGAATCGAAAACGCTTGTTCGTTCGTCCGGTGGTTCCACCCAGCCGGGTATTCGGCCGCGCCAGCGGCCTGATTACGGTCCGAGCAACTTGCGGTTTTCCGCCTGGTCCGTTCCCCGATCGTTGTTCGAAACGGCATCGATCGCCTCAACGAATCGCAGGCCGTATTCAAAGCGCCATAACCAGCAGGCGCCATCCCGCCGGTCGTGCACCAAAAGGAAATCGGGATCCACGTCGGCGGAACTGGCGATGCTGAATTTGCCTTTGGTAATCCGGTCCAACGCCGCTTTCATCTGCACCAACGGCGGCTCGACATCGAGCGTCACCGTCCAGTTACCGCTGACACCCATCGGCGACTCACCGCGGAAATAATACCCAAAAAAACGCGACGGACGAAAATGCCCCGTCGCGCGCAGGCGGCGAAGATGCTCGTCAACGGCGGAGATGAACCGCACCCGCCAAGGAAAATCCACCGGCAGATTGAACGTGGGAAGCGGGATCAGGACATTGTCGGACATGGGCTGATGGATTGAGTTGGCATAATAACGGCCAACTTCGGTTGGATTTTAGCTCACAATTCGGCAGCTTGGGCATCCACGTGATTCTCGCCGAGAAACAACAGCAGTTATGCGATGATTTACTCTCCATTGAAGATCTCCACGAACGGCTCGGCGCCGTCGTTGATCGCGGGCGTCGCCGTCCCGGACTCACGGCAGCCGAGCGGACCGACGCGGCGCGCGTGCGCGGGTGCATCTCCGCCGTGTGGCTGGTGGGGGAGCTGCGGGAAGGACGTTGCTATTTCCGCAGCGATGCCGACGGCCCGCTCGTCCGAGGACTGGTGGCGCTTCTCTGCGATTTTTTCAGCGGCGCCACGCCGGCCGAGATCGTCGCGAGCGACCGGGACCCGCTGGTCGCGCTGAGGCTGATGGAGAATCTCTCCCCTACCCGACGAAACGGCCTGACGAGCGCCCGCGCCGCGATCGTTGTCTTTGCGGAAGCGCACCAGGCGAACCAGGAAAACCGCCCCACCGATTCGCCCCGATGATCCCACTCTACGACGCCCACAATCATCTGCACGACGCCTGGCTCCAGCCGCATCGCGCCCAGGTTTTTGCCGACCTCGCGGCGGTCGGCGTGCGTTGCGCCGTGGTCAACGGAAGCTCGGAGGCGGATTGGGGCGAGGTCGCGGAGCTGGCGGCTGAGTCGTCGAAGAAACATCCGGCCGGCACGCTGAAAATCATCCCCAGCTACGGCGTTCATCCCTGGGATGTCGGCAATCGCTCTCCCCGTTGGCTCGACGATCTCCGCGCCCGGCTCGATGCGGACCCGCAAGCTGGCGTCGGCGAAATCGGCCTGGACCGCTGGATGCTCGATCGCGCGAAGCCCGACGATCCCCGGCTGGCCGGTCTCCGGCGCGCACCCATCGAGAAACAAATCGAGGTTTTCCTCGCGCAACTCGCGCTCGCCACCGAGCGAAACCGGCCTGCGTCCATCCATTGCCTGGACGCGATCGGTCCGCTGCACGATGCGCTCCGTTCGGCGCAACTGCCTCGCCGCGGTTTCCTGCTGCACTCTTACAACGGCTCCGTGGAAATGATTTCGAACTTCGCCAAGCTCGGCGCGTATTTCTCGTTCAACGGCGCTTTTCTCGATCCGCGAAAAAAACGACTGCAAGAAGTCTACGCCGCGATTCCCGCTGATCGCCTGCTCGTCGAGACCGACGCCCCCGCACTCCGCTTGCCGGCGAACCTCGAAAAATTTCCACCCTTCTCCGTCGCCGACGGCTCCGTCGCCAGCCACCCCGCGAATCTCGTCGCCGCCTACGAGGGCCTCGCCCATCTACGCGGCGTCCCCCTCGCGCCTCTCGCCGTTCAAGTGGAGAAAAACTTCCAGGTTTTCTTTGCTACGGCATGAACCCCCGTTCCTTCCCCGCGATCAGGTGTCGGCAGTTTGCGTAGCACGGGCATCTTGCCCGTGTTCCGAACCCACGGGCGAGATGCCCCTGCTACACAAATCCTGTTCATCAGCAGCGACGCGAAGAATCTATTTTTGAACTCCGCGACTCACTTTAGCTTCGTGGCTCCTGCTGGATTCTTCGTTTCACTCAGAATGACAAACGGCTCGGATAACACTCCTTAGTCCCGCGCTCCTCGCCACGGTTTGCGGCTCCGCGCTCTGCACTTCACAACTTCGCAGCGTCGCCGTCCTTCGCCCCCCGAGTCGCAATCATCCGCACCACTTCCCCGGCTGCGGCGAGGCCGAACGCCCCCGTCACAAACACCGCCGTGCCGAAACCGCTTTCGCAATCGAGCGTGAGATTGCTTCCGGGCTCGGCGTTCGGGCGGCAGGTCCCGTCGGCCCACGGAAACACCGGCCGCTCGCCCGACCACACGCACCGCACCCCGAAGTTCATTCGCCCACGCGTCGCGCCCGGCGAAAACCCAAAATCACGCCGCAGTTTTTTTCGCACCTGTCGCAGCAGCAGGTCGTTTTCCGCGTCGCCCAAATCCCCGACGCGGATCTGCATCGGATCGCTTCGGCCGCCCGCGGCACCCGCCGTCAGACAACGCAGCCCCCGGTCGCGACAGGCCGCGATCAACCGGGCCTTGTTGGTCATGTTGTCGATCGCATCGATCACGAAATCGTACTTCGCCGCGAGCAGCGTTTCCGCCGAAGCGGCCGTGAAAAACTCCTGCACGGCCTCCACCCGACAGGTCGGGTTGATGAGTCGAGCGCGCTCCGCGAGCACCGTGACTTTCGGCCGGCCGATCTGTCCGTCGAGCGCCGGAAGCTGGCGGTTTACGTTCGTCAGACAGACGTCGTCGAGATCCACGAGCGTGAGCGCACCGACCCCGCTGCGCGCCAGCCCTTCCACGACCCACGAGCCCACGCCGCCGACGCCGATCACGCAGACATGCGCCGCCTGCAATCGCGCCAGCGCCTCGTGTCCGAACAACCGCGCCACCCCGCCGAAGCGATCGCGATAATCTGTTTCCAACGTCATGCGCGCGAAGCGAGCATCGACTTTATCGGTCTGGCAACCTTCCACTGATGCGAGTCCGCGCTGAAAAAATCCCACCCCGATTCCCATGAAAATTCTCCCGCCGCTTCTTGTCTGCACCTGCTTTCTTCTCGGTTCGCCGTCGTCTCCCGCCCAGCCGAGCGCGGCACCTGCCGCACCCACCGACGCAGCTGCCGGCTTCGTTCCTCTCTTTGATGGGAAAAGTCTGAACGGCTGGGATGGCGACCCCAAATATTGGCGAGTCGAGGACGAGTGCATCGTCGGTGAGATCACGCCCCAAACCATCGTGCAGCGAAACACGTTCATCATCTGGCGTGGCGGCGCGCCGAAGGACTTCGAGTTGAAGGTCAAGTATCGCATCTCCACCGCGGGCAACAGCGGCATCAATTACCGCAGCATCGAACTCACCGACGTCAAATGGTCGCTCGCGGGTTATCAGGCGGACATCGACGGCCCGACCAGAAACAAAGCTCCGCTCCGGCACACGGGCCAAAACTACGAGGAGCGCGGGCGTACTTTCCTGGCGCGTCGCGGAGAAATGGTGCGCGTCGACGCCTCGGGGAAGCCCGCCGTGATCGCCTCACTCGGCGATGCGAAAGACCTCGAGACTTTCGTGACTCCCGAATGGAACGAATACCATCTCATCGCCCGCGGGAATATTCTGACCCACATCCTCAACGGCCATGTGATGAGCGTCGTGATCGATGATGACGTGAAAAACCGC
>JBDSSU010000552.1:0-10776 GCA_039928635.1 Opitutaceae bacterium
GAAAGGCTGCACCGCGCGTTCGAGCACCTCCTGTCCGAAGTGACGTCGGGTGAATTCGGCGACACTGACATCTGTTTCACTCCGGCTTTCACGCTGAAGCAGCTCGCGAAAGATCCGCAGCTTGGCGCCGAAGGAGAAAAACGAGCCGAACAGAAGCGCGCCGGGTGATCCTGGGACGGGCACCAGCGATTGGCCGCGGGCAATGTAGCGGTTTTTCGCCAGCGCCGCCGGTTCCACGATCTCCTGATCGAGATCCAGCTCGTGGAGAAACTGGGGGAGGTCAGCGCCGCTGAGTTGAAATGAGTTCGGCCCGCTCTCCACGAGCCAGCCGTCACTGCGCTCCGTGCGAATCGCGCCGCCGAGTCGTGAATTCTCCTCGAATACTCGCACGCGATGCCCGAGCTGCCCGATCCGGTACGCCGCAGTCAGGCCGGTGATTCCGCCACCGAGAACGGCGATGGCGCGAGACCCCTTCATCGAAATGTCGTCACGGCGTCCACCAGGGCTTCCATGCATTCGATCTTCGCCTGCGGCAGAATGCCGTGGCCGAGATTGAAAATATGTCCCGTGGTGCCGCGCATCGATTCGAGCAGGCGTAATGTTTCGCGGCGCACGATCTCCGGCGTGGTATTGAGCAACACGGGGTCGAGATTGCCTTGCACTGCGACGTTGGCCGGGAGGGTGCGGCGGACGATGGCGAGCTCGCTGGTCCAATCGACGCTGAGCACGGTGGCGCCCGAAAACGCCTGGTCCATGAGATGAGGCGCCGTGTTTTTCGCGTAGAGAATAACCGGAAACCCGCGGGGCAGCGCCGCGATGATCTGGCGGATCCATTTCAACGAGGCGGCTTCGTAGTCCGCTCCCGCCACGATCCCGCCCCACGAATCAAAAATCTGAATCGCATCCGCTCCGGCCCGAATCTGCATCTGAAAATAGGCGATGAGGGAGGCGGTCAGTTTCTCCAACAACGCGTCGAACGTCCCGCGGTCCGTGTAGAATAGCAGCTTAACGCGTTCGAAGTCATCCGAGCTGCCACCTTCCACCATGTAGGTGGCGAGCGTCCACGGTGAGCCGCCGAAACCCAGCAGGGCCTTGCTGCCGGCGAGCTCGGTTTTCAAAAGGGCGAGGGCCTGCGCGACGTAGTTCAGTTTCTCCGGGACCGATTGGGCGGGAGCGAGCGCGTCGATCTGGGCGCGAGTTTCGAGGCGATATTCCATCCCGATGCCGCCTTCCTCGCGAAAACGATAGCCTTGGCCCAGGGCTTCCGGAATCACGAGGATGTCGGAGAACAGGATGGCCGCATCGAGCGCGAAGCGTTTCAGCGGTTGCAACGTCACCTCCGCGGCGAGAGCGGGCGTGCGCACCATTTCGAGGAAGGACGACCTCGCTTTGAGCGCGCGATATTCCGGGAGATACCGGCCCGCCTGCCGCATGATCCAGAGCGGCGGACGCTCGAGAGGCTGGCAGGAAGCGGCGGTAAGAAATCGTTCGCGGGAAGTCATGGGGCGGAAGTAGCGAGCAGCCAGTTGCGAGTAGCGAGCATGGCTTCAGAGACCGGCCCAGTCGCGCGGTTTCAGGAACACCTCGTGCAATCGCGCTTCAGAGGATCCGGCTTCGGGAACGAGGCCGTAGTCCCATCGCACCAGCGGCGGAAGACTCATCAGGATCGACTCCGTGCGACCACCACTTTGCAGACCGAAAAGCGTGCCGCGATCCCAGACCAGATTGAACTCCACGTAACGCCCGCGGCGATGCAGCTGCCATTGGCGTTCACGATCGGTGAAGGGAGTTAACTTTCGTTTCGCGACAATCGGGAGATACGCAGGCAGGAACGCGTCGCCGACGGAGCGCATCAGCGCGAAGCTACGCGCGAAACCGAGGGCGTTGAAGTCGTCGAAGAACAAGCCGCCGATGCCGCGGGGCTCGTTGCGATGTTTTAGAAAAAAATAGTCATCGCACCCCTGCTTGAAGCGCGGATGAATCTCCGGCCCGAAGGGAGCCACCGCATCTCGTGCGACGCGGTGCCAGTGCACGGCGTCCTCCTCGAATCCGTAGTAGGGCGTCAGATCGAAGCCGCCGCCGAACCACCAGATGGGGCTGGGTCCATCAGCGTCCGCAATGAAGAACCGCACGTTCGCGTGGCTCGTGGGCACGTACGGGTTGCGCGGATGAATCACGAGCGACACGCCGAGTGCCTGCCAGGTTTTTCCGGCGAGTTCCGGACGATGTGCGGTCGCGGATGCCGGGAGGGTTTTTCCGTGCACGTGAGAAAATCCGACCCCGGCTTTTTCGAACACCGCTCCTTCCGTCAGGATTCGCGAGCGGCCGCCGCCGCCTTCGGCCCGTTCCCAGATGTCCTCGCGGAAGCGGCCCGCACCGTCCTCGGCTTCCAGCGCAGCGCAGAGGAAATCCTGCAACCCGAGCAGGTAGGTTTTGACAGCGTGGAGGTCGGAAGCGGCGGACATGCGGAATCGGAATCGAGAATAGCCGGGAAGGAGAACGATGATCGCCGTGGAGAACGAGGAAGATTTTGCGCGGTGGGGTTGACGACTTTGCTACAGTTCGCGTTCGACAGCCGCGCGGGCTCCCCCAATTGATGCGCGTTCGTCGGTCCTCATGAATTCAACTGTCCTCGCAACTGTAGCTGCCACGGGGTTCACCGTGGCGTTTTTTCACGCGGCGATCCCGACCCATTGGCTGCCTTTTGTCCTGGTGGCCCGGGCGCGGCAATGGAGCCGGGGGAAAACGCTCGCCGTCACCGCCTTTGCGGGGATCGGGCATATTCTGCTCACGAGCTTGCTGGGCCTGGTGATTGCGTGGTTCGGCTTTCAACTCGATGAAAAGCTCGGAGGTGCTTTTCATTGGGTGACCGGGGGAGTGCTCGTGTTGATCGGGCTGTATTATTTCTGGCAGCAATGGCGCGGAAGCGGAATCCGGCACCATCATCTCCTCGGCGGCCAGCACCGGCCGAGCAAACAATGCGGCCACGAGCACGAGCACAGTCATTGGGATGAAGAGCTGGAAGGGAGTTCACTGACGTCCAAGAAAGACGGCGACTGGGCGGCGATCAGCGGACTGTTCGTGATGCTGACCCTTTCCCCGTGCGAGGGCTTCCTTCCGGTTTATTTGTCCGGAGTCCAGTTTGGCTGGCGGGGATTCTTCGTCCTCAGCGGCATCCTGGCCGCGGCGACTCTGCTCGGCATGATGCTCTTTACCTGGCTGACCCTGGTGGGTCTCGAGAAGATCGAGGTGAAGAATTTTGAGCGCTACGAGTCCGCGTTGTTAGGCGCGTTGTTCAGCGTCCTCGGCATCCTCATTGTCGTGCTGGAACACTGATCGGGCGGCCGCACGGCGGCTGCCGACGGGGTTATTTTTTTCGTGGCGGCACGACCACCCGAATCGACGGTGGAGTCTCCTCGATCGTCACGCCCGATTTTTTCCCGGACGCAGGGGGTAACGGAGCGGCGGTCATCGGCGACGCGTCCTCAGTCGAAATAGTCGGCACGCCCGGCGGCAAGGCGGCGAAGCCACGGTCGAGCAGCTCAATCACTTTCAAATTCCTTTTTTTGGCGTCTGGAGATCCCATCACCACGACGATCACGCGTCGTCCGTCGCGTTGCGCGGTGGCGGTCAGGCAGGAACCGGCCGCGTTCGTGAAACCGGTTTTCAGACCATCAACACCGACCACGTTGCCGACAAGCGCGTCGCGGTTGAACAGCTCCATCGGCGATTTGCGGACTCCCTCGCCAAATCGACGGCTGCGCACCGAGGTGTATTTGGTGACATCGGTTTTCCGCAGGAGGTAGCGCGCCAGCAACGCGAAGTCGCGGGGCGAGGTAAGATCGCCTTCCTCCGGGCGGCGATTGGATGGCGGCAAGCCGTGCGGCGTGCGGAAGGTGGTGTTCGTCATCCCGATCTCGGCCGCTTTCGCATTCATCAAACCAACGAATGTCGCCACGGAACCCGCACTGGCTCGCGCCAGCGCGTGAGATGCGTCGTTGGCCGAATGGATCATCATGGCGTACAGGAGTTCTTCCACCGGGAAGGTTTCACGAGGGTCGAGGTAGACCTGCGATCCGCCGATTTTTCCGTCCGCGACCGTGATCCGGATCGGCGTGGCCAGGGTGATCGCACCACTGGCGAGTTTATCGTGCAGCACGGCGAAGGTCATCAGTTTCGCCATGCTGGCGGGCGGGCTGATGATATCGGCCTGATCTTCGTAGATGATGTTGCCGGTGGCGGCATCCGTCACGATCGCGCCTTTGTAGGTGCCATCGGCGAACGTTCCTGCACCGGGAGACGTCGGCTTCGCTCTCGGGGCGGCGGCGAACAGCGAGGCCGTGGCAAAAAAGAAAATCGCGGCGAAAGAAAAACGCGGTGGGATCATCCGCGTAGAGGGAAAAACTTTTCCTCCGGCGCTCGCGAGCAGAAACACGAGTTCAGAGACGGGCCAGCGCCGTTTCAATGGCGGTGCGATGCGCGGCAACGCGTTGGGGAAGCGGAAGCGCCGAGGGAGATTCGAGCGTGTAACCCAACGTGGTGTGATGCGCCCGAAGATAAATCGCTTCCGGCCAGGTCTCGCGCTCCAACGGATCGCTCACCGGCCGGATGATGCCGGGCGCGGAGACTTCGCGGCCGTCGATGGTCTGGTTTTGATCGATCGGACACACGGCCCTGACGGCTTCGATCATCGGAAGGGCGAGGCTGGGACGATCGAGCGGATTCAGTTCGTACAGGTAATAGCCGGTCGATTCCCAATCTTCGTGCAGACAGAGCACCAGATCGAAATTCGGCTGGCGACGAAGCCAGGCGACATGCGCGATGATTTCGGCAGAACGGAGATCTTTGTAGTCGCGGTTAAGATCGACGTCTCCCGCGTTTTCCCGCGTGCCGACGGTGAAACCAATCGGGTTGAGCAGGGGACAGAGAAACCACGTCGCCCGCTCATCGAACACGCCGCATTCAATCATCTCGAGTAAGGCCAAAGGCGGGGCGGGTTCGTCACCGTGGATTCCGGCCGAGAGATAAACGCGCGGGCGCGGTCCGGGCGTGCGTTTCGTAAGTGCGACCAGCTGATGGCCGTCGATTTCGCCGAAGCGTTCCACGCGAAAACCCGCGGCGCGGCCGGCCGTCTCGAAGCGCTCGGCGAGGGCGCGGAGATCGAAAACGGGTGCGGCTTTGACAGGGGACATGGGTTGCTTCTTGCTGCGCGCTTTCCCGTTTCACAAGCCACAATCTTTTCTTCGCCCATGTCTCCAGTTCGCGTCCGTTTCGCTCCCAGCCCCACCGGTTTTTTTCATATCGGGAGCGCGCGGACGGCTTTGTTCAACTGGCTTTACGCCCGGCACACGGGCGGCGTTTTCGTCCTGCGGATCGAAGACACGGACCAGGCGCGCAACAGCGAGGAGTTTCTGAACCTGATCTACGATTCGCTGCGCTGGCTGGGAATGAATTGGGATGAAGGCCCGGAAATCGGCGGCGCGTTCGGCCCGTACCGGCAGAGTGAGCGGGCGCCCGTCTACCGCGAGTATCTGGAAAAATTGAAAGCGACGGGCCGGACCTATGAGAAGGACGGCGCGGTGTACTTCAAATTACTCGGTGAACGCTCGGAAGTGTTCGATGAGCATCGCAAGAAAACGGTCACCAAGGTCGCGGCCGCGCCTTCGGTGATCGACGATATGATTCGTGGCCGGGTCGAGCGCGTTGAGGACGAGGACTTCGTGATCGTGCGCTCGGATGGGAATCCAGTTTTTCATTTCGTGAACGTCGTCGACGACATCGCGATGCAGATCACGCATGTCATCCGCGGGGAGGACCATCTCTCGAACACGAGCAAGCACGTGGAGCTCTTCAAAGCCTTCGGCGCTCCGGTGCCAAGCTACGCGCACATTCCACTCATTCTGAAACAGAATGGCCCCGGCAAGATGTCGAAGCGCGACCAGGGTGCGTTGATCGAGGAGTACCAGAAGCGCGGATTCCTGCCCGAGGCGCTCGTGAATTTTCTGTGTCTGCTCGGCTGGAATCCCGGCGGCGACCGGGAGAAAATGCCCATCGCGGAGATCATCCAGCTCTTCGATCTGCCGGGCGTGAATCAGAGCAACGCGCGCTTCGACGAAAAGAAACTTGCGCACATGAACATGGCTTACCTGCTGGAGCTGCCGGCGGATCGCTTCGTGGCGGCGGCGCGCGATTTTTTCGTGAAGCACTCCGCTGCCCACCCGACCCGGGCAGCGCTGGCGGCCAGCGAAGATTATTTCCGCGCCGTCATGTTGCTCAGCCAGCCGAAAATCAAAGGCGTGGAAGAACTGCCGGCTTACACGGGCTATTTTTTCACGGAAGAATTCCCGATCGACCCGAAGGTGAAGGAAAAGGTGATGGCGAAAGGCGATCCCAAGACGCGGCTCACCGAACTCATCGTGGCAGTGCCGACCATGGATTTTTCCACCGACGCCACGATCGAGGAAGGCATCAAGAAACTGGCGAACGAGAAAAGTCTTGGGTTCGGGGATTATCAGGCCGTCGCGCGCCTCGCCGTTTCCGGAACCAATGCGGGACCCAGCATCACCAGCATCTTTCGACTGCTGGGCGGGAAAAGAACGGTTCACCGGCTGGAGCGCTTCCTGGCGGGTTTGTGAGGCGACGGCGCCGGCCGGGTCGCCTCAAACTGAGGGGATGGGCTCGGGTTTAGGGATTGCGTCGAGCGACTTCCGACTGAGCGAGGCAGTCCGATGGGAAGTCCATTTTGGCGCGGTCGCACTGGCTGAAGCTGGTGGCTTTTCACCAATGAGAACGCAGGAGCCGTGAGAATTAGCAGCGCGATCTGCCGGACGCACCGAACCTTGCGAAACAGTTTCTCATGGGGCAGATGACTTGGTCTCGGACCTCGGATTAAAAATTCACCGCGCAGGTGTCGCTCCGTTTGCCCCGACGAGCGCTTGTTGGGCGCGGGTGGGTTTATGGCCGGGCGCGTACAGGGATTTTTGCGGGAGGACACGGATCGTCTGCGTGCTCGATCAACGGGACTTGGGGAGTGCCGTCGCCTGATTGACTCCACTGTCCGGCGTCGCACGGTTTCGCGATGCGCTTCCGAATTTGGGCAGGCCTCACGATGCTCCTCATTTCTGCGATCACTTCCCCGGCCGAGTCCCTGTACGAAATCGCCGTGAAGGATATCGAGGGAAAAACCAGCACGCTGGCTCCTTATCGCGGTCGCGTATTGCTGATCGTGAATGTCGCTTCGGCGTGCGGGTACACTCCGCAATATCAGGGACTCCAGGCGCTCTTTCAGAAGTATGATCAACAAGGGCTCACGGTGCTCGGGTTTCCCTGCAACCAATTCGGGGCGCAGGAATCGGGCACCACTGCCGAGATCAAGGAATTCTGCTCGGTGAATTTTCGCGTGACCTTTCCCTTGTTCGACAAGATTGCCGTGAACGGCCCGCAACGGCATCCCCTGTACATCGCGCTCGCTGGCAAAGGATCGCCCGTCGCGGGCGACATCAGCTGGAACTTCAATAAGTTTCTGGTCGGGCGGGACGGTAAAATTCTGCAACGCTTCGATTCCGACGCTGAGCCCGAGTCGCCGCGGTTGGTCAAGGCGATCGAGGCAGCCCTCGCGGCAAAGTAGCGGCATTCGCGCGCGAAAGCGCCGGTTCGCCGCGTCGGCAACATCGCGCTTTCGTGCGGCAACGACCGCCGCACGGGGAGAGAGCGAAACCTTTTAAGCCCGCATCTTCTTCCAGGTGTCGAGGCAACGCTGCGAGGTCTCGAACTCAGAATAGCGGCTGCCTTCCTGCTCCATCAGATAGTATTCCACGCCGCCAACCGATTCCACGGCGGCGAAGATCTCTTTCCAGGGCGTGACGCCCTCGCCGAAAAGAACCCGATAGCCTTTTTCGTTCTCCCGAGTGCCCGGAGCCCAGTCCTTGAGGTGAACGCTCTTGATCCGGCCCGGGTTGGCCTTGATCCACGCGATCGGATCCGCACCGGCTTCCATGCACGTCCCGACATCGAACTGGAGCGCGAATTCTTTCGGCGTGTTGGCCGCAATGATGTCCATGATCCGCATCTCACCATCGATTTTCGCCCATTCCGTTTGGTGATTATGAAAACCCGCCGTGAGTCCGTGCGGGAGCAGTTGTTCGACGGCCGTCGTGAGCTGGCCACAGAGACGCTTCCAACCCTCCGCCCCCGTGGTGCCGCGAGGCGCCGCGGCCATGACCAGATAACGCGCTCCCAAGATCTGATTTAGCTCGATCCCGTGGTCCATGGTCTCACCGGAGGTGAAAGACTCGATATGGTTGTGCGTCGAATAGCAGCGCAGCCCGAGGTCATCCATCAAGGTCTTCACTTCCTTCGCGTACGGCTTTTTCCACGCGAAGTAGGGGGAATAAAACTCGACGGCTTCGTAGCCCATTTTGGCGACGGTGCGGAGAGTATTGGGCAAATCCTTGGCGAGCTCGCCGCGGACGCCGTAGAGCTCAATTCCGATCGGGTATTTTTTTGGACCCCTTGCCGCCGGCGCGGGCATTTCGGCGGCAGTGGCGGATGAGACCAAGCCGTTCTTCAAGACCGAAGCGGCCATGATGGCCGCGGGGACGGCGGTGGACAGAGCGAGAAAGTTTCGGCGGGAGAGAGACGTTTTTGTTGGCACGTTTTGGGGGGGCATGGCCGCGAAATAGAAGGAGAAATCCCCGCGAAACAATGAATAAAACCCGGCCAATAAATTCTTCGCATCCACCGGCGATGCGCCTCGTCATTCACCTTCCCGACAAGAGTCCGAGGCCTTCGAGACGGGCGGCTTCCAGGGGCTGAAGACGGACGGAGCCGCCGCGGGGAGGCCCACGAAAAATTTCCGCGCTATTCGCGCGATCCCGGCTCAGCTTCGGCGTCGATGAAGAAAGCCCTCATTTTTCAAGGCGGTTGGGAAGGCCATGATCCCGCCGCCTGTGCGAAGCTGTTCGCGGCGAAGCTCGCGGAACGCGACTTCAGTGTGGAAGTAAGCGACACGCTCGATTGCCTCAACAACGCCGCGAAGCTCGCGAAGTTTTCCTTGATTGTCCCGATGTGGACGATGGGCACGCCCGCCGAAAGCCAGGTGAAGAATCTCGTGGCCGCGGTCCGCGATGGCGTGGGGCTGGCCGGGTTTCACGGCGGCATGTCGGATGCGTTTCGAGGCGCGATCGAATACCAGTGGGCGGTGGGAGGGCAGTTCGTCGCTCATCCCGATGGCGTGAAAGAGTACATCGTGCGGATCGTGAAGCGGAACGATCCGATCATGCGCGATCTCGGGGACTTCATGGTGACGACCGAGCAATATTACATGCTCGTCGATCCGCGTAACGAAGTGCTGGCGACCACCACCTTCCAGTGCGCCAGCGCTCCTTGGGTGAACGGGGTGGTGATGCCGGTGGTCTGGAAAAAAATGCACGGGACCGGGCGCGTTTTCTTTTCGAGTCTCGGGCACACGGCCAAAGACTTTCGCGATATCCCGGAGCAGCTCGAGCTCACGCTGCGCGGCATGACTTGGGCGGCGCGCTAGAGAGCTTTAAATTTGGGTGGAGCTGTTTTTCTCCAGCCATTCCGAGCCAGCTAGAAATCCCTGGGCGTGTCCGCTGGCATTCCTCCGCGCCGGATTCTTCGCTGCGCTGCGGATGAATGGGATTTGGGATTGGTGTAGCAACGGGCATCCGGCCCGTGTTTCGAACCCACGGGCAGGAAGCCCGTGCCACTCAAGCGGCGGACAGCCGGCGAAGAAAACACGAAGAAAAAAGCTACGGGACCAAGGAGTGTGCCGAGCGAAACCCCCGCCTCGCGTGCGGAGGTTTTGTTTCGGCAACCCGATTATTTCGCGCGTCTCTGGCGGCCCTCGGGGCTGCGGGCGAGATCATCGCGGATTTGCGGTTCGCTCCAGCCTTTTTCCAGAATCGCTTTTTGGTAAGTCGCGAAACCCTCCGGGTCCGGGTCACGGCCGAGGATGTCGCGATAGGCCTTGTTGATCACTTCGCGGATGCGTTTGTCACTTCGTTCGTCGCTGCGCAGCAGGTCGGCGCGGAGTTGCGGGATGGTCCAGCCGTGATTCACGAGCAGGTCGCGATAGTGGCGCATGCCTGCGGGGTCGGGCTCACGCTTCAGGACTTCACGGTACGCCTTGGTGACAACGTCGTCAGGATTGATGGCGCGAAATTCGTTGCTGCGTCGGAGATGGTTCCGCACGTCCTCCTCGGACCAGTTTTGATCCACCAGTTTTTCCCGGTAGGAACGCAGGCCGTCGGCATCGGGATTGCGCCCGAGGATGTCGCGGTAGGCGCGTTGCACGATGTTTTCCGCGGTCCGCCGATCGAAACGCGGCGGGGGCGGCGGCTCCGGCTCGAACCTGCGTGTTTGGGGAGCAATCACGCGAATCGACGAGATCACGTTATCCCAACTCGCGTCGAGGCCGCGGGTGCGCTCGACCACCAAGTCTCCAAGACTGCTGGAGGCTTCCAACCGGGGCCCTTGGAAATTGGCATCCGCATAGGCGACGACCGTCGCGACTCCTACGACGTGGAACGAAGAGATGGCGTCGCCCCATGACCCGCGTTGCCGCGGGAGTTGCGCGAGATTTTCCACGTCCGCGCCAGTTTCGACGATGAACGACTCGCCGCGGAAATTCGGTTCGCTGAAGAAAATCACATGCGAGCCAACCGGCCCCGCCGGTTCCATCACCTCCCTTTCCCGCGGAGGTGGAGAACCTCTCGCCAACACCTCGACCTCACGCGAGGTGGTTTCATACGG
>JBDSSU010000553.1:0-4037 GCA_039928635.1 Opitutaceae bacterium
CCTCCACGCTACGCACCGAGGGATCGCCGTCGTAGGCGGCGGCGACATCGGTCTGCAGCACTTTCCGGATCGCGGGAAACTGCCGCAGGACTTCCTCCGTGACTTCATGCGCGCGGGCCGCCGGGGCCGCGTGCTGGGCGAAGCGAAGGCTCTTCTCCACCTCGGCCTGCAAACGCTGTTCGATGGTGACGAGGAGGCGCGAGACCAGCGCGGGCACCTCTTTTTTCGCGAGCGTGCGGTCTTCGAAGTAGCCAGGAAAAAGCAGGTGCATGCAGTCGCGGGCGAGCACGTTCACCGATTCCTGCGATGGCAGATTTATGCCATCAAGGTGGTTGATGCCGCCATCCGTTTCATAGGAGGCGAGCAAGGCGGCGCTGATCTCGTCGTGCTTCATAAATGAAGCTCGTAAGTGGCGGAGGTTTCGCGAGGTCGCAAGGATGGCGAGCGATCAATTCGCGTCACTCCCGGCACCGTCTCCCGCTTTTTCGGGCCAGCGGGTTTGTCACGTAATCCGTCACAAACGCGTCTGGCCGCCGCGGTCATTCCCGGGACGATGGCCGGGGAGCGGTGGACTTTCGCGGGTGATCTGACGGAGAGATTTCAGGGCTGGACAACCCGAAATGGATTCATCTTAGTCCGCGTTCCTCGCTTCCCAACTGCCCGGGTGGTGGAATTGGTAGACACACACGTTTGAGGGGCGTGTGCCGTAAGGCGTGCAGGTTCGAGTCCTGTCCCGGGCACCATCAATAGAGGAGAAGGCGGTTGTTTCAGATCCGAGGCCGCCGCTTTTCGCGAGGGTTGCACAACGGCGCGGCGTTACTCACGTTGAACCCTTTTTCGAATTTCCATGGCTCTGCTCAACCTGCTCGACGTCAGTCTTAGTTTTGGTGGTCCCGCGATTTTGGAGAAGATCAACTTCCAGATCGATCCGGGCGAACGCGTCTGTCTGGTCGGCCGTAACGGCGCCGGTAAATCCACGCTGATGCGCGTCATCGCGGGCGAGATGCAGCCGGATCGGGGCGATATCGCGCGTCCGGCCGGCGCGGTTTATACCCGGCTCACCCAGGAAGTGCCCACCGATATCAAAGGCAGCGTCCACGATCTTGTCTTCAGCGGGCTGCGGCCGCCGCACGACCACGAGGAGGAATGGGAGCGCGATGTCCGCGTCGAAAATCTCATCGAACGGCTCCAGCTTCCCTCGCACACGGATTTCACGGCGCTTTCGGGCGGGTTGAAACGGCGGGCCCTGCTCGCCCGGGCGCTGGCCGGTCAGCCGGATCTGCTCCTGCTCGACGAACCGACCAATCACCTCGACATCGAGTCCATTCTTTGGCTCGAGGATTTTTTGCTCACGGAGAAACTCTCGTTGTTCTTCGTGACGCACGACCGGGCTTTTTTGAAACGGCTCGCCACCCGCATCGTCGAACTCGACCGCGGTCGCTTCGTCAGCTGGGCCTGCGATTACGACACCTACCTCGTGCGCAAACAGGAGGTACTCGAGGCCGAGGAGCGGAACCGCGCGCTCTTCGACAAGAAGCTCGCGCAAGAGGAGGAATGGATTCGCCGCGGGGTGCGAGCACAGCGCTCGCGCGCGACCGCCCGCATCAACCAGCTCATGGAGATGCGCAGTGAACGCCGCGCCCGGCGCGAACGCGTCGGCAACGTCACCCTCAAACTGGCCGAGGCCGAACGTTCCGGCGTGAAGGTGATCGAGACGGAAAACATGGACTTCGCCTATCCCGATGGACGGGTGCTTGTGAAGGATTTCACGACGACGATCATTCGCGGGGATAAAATCGGGCTCATCGGCCCGAACGGCGCGGGCAAAACCACGTTGATCAAAGTGCTCCTCGGTCAGCTGGCGCCGACGGGCGGCACGATCAAGCACGGCACCAACCTTGAGGTCGTTTATTTCGATCAGATGCGCGACCAGATCGACGATGACAAGACCGTCGCCGATAACATCAACGGCGGCAGCAGCAGCGTGAGCATCGACGGCCGCTCCCGTCACGTGATCAGTTATCTGCAGGATTTTCTTTTCACCCCGGACCGCGCGCGCACTCCGGCGCGAGTGCTTTCGGGCGGCGAACGCAACCGGCTGTTGCTGGCGCGGCTGTTCACGAAACCTGCCAACGTCCTCGTGATGGATGAACCGACCAATGACCTTGATGCGGAGACGCTCGATCTGCTCGAAGATTTGCTCGTGGAGTATGAGGGCACGCTCTTGCTCGTGAGCCACGACCGCGAATTTTTGGACAACGTCGTCACGAGCACTTTGGTGTTCGAAGGCGATGGACGTATCGGCGACTATGTCGGCGGCTATGCGGATTGGCTGCGGGAGAAGGAAAAGCGGGCCGCGGTGCAGAAGGCGAGTGAGGATATCCGCGCCGCAGCGCCTGCGACTGCCCCCAAACCGAAACCTTCCCGAAAACTCACCAACAAGGAGCAGCGCGAGTTGGAGTCGTTGCCGAAAAAAATCGAGCAGCTTGAAACCGAGCAGTCGGAGCTGACGGCAAAATTAGGTGACCCTGCCTTCTACAAACGTGAGCCCGCCGCATTCTCCACCGCAAAGTCGCGGCTCGAGGCGCTCGACCGTGAACATGCCACGGCTTTCGCGCGCTGGGAGGAACTCGAGCAGGTGAAAAACGGAGATTAGGCGCGGCGGGATGGTGGGAGTGCGCGAGCCTAGGAACTCCGGTCGGCAAAAACGTTCTCCAGCGTCCGATCCAACTGCTGAATATTGATCGGCTTCGTCAGGTGGGCGAAGAAACCCGCGTTCGTGCTTCGCAGGCGATCTTCCTCCATCCCGTAGCCGGTGAGGGCAATTCCCTTCAAGCCGTGGTCCTCCCGCAGGTGCCGCATGAGGGTAAAGCCATCGCTGTCTGGCAGACCGATATCCGACAAGACCAAGTCGAAGGGCTGCTGCTGGGCTGCTTGCAATGCCGCCGCAGAAGTGCCTACGGCCAGCACCACGTATCCGCGCCGCTTCAAGAGATGCCCCAGCGTCGTTCGAGTGGGTTCGTGATCCTCGACGAGCAAAATCCGACTTCCCGCGCGGCGGAGGGCGGCCGCAGCTGAGGGCGCAGCGTCGGGCACTCCGGCGGGTTGAGCGGGATCGATCGCCGTGGGAGCGGGCGCGAGGGGAAGACATACGGTGAAGGACGCGCCTTGGGTTTTCCCCTCGCTCATCGCTGCGATCCTTCCTCCGTGCAGATCGATCAGTTTGCGGCTGATCGCGAGACCCAAGCCCAGTCCGCCAAAGCGATGCGAGCGCCCCGACACGGCGTGATCGCCCTGCTCGAACGCTTCGAACACGCGGGCGAGCTCGTTTTCGTCCATGCCGATGCCGGTATCCCGGATTTGGATCGCGATTTCGGTGGCGGCATCGTTGGAAGCGCTCGTCACCCACACCTCGCCCCCGGGCGGCGTAAATTTCACCGCGTTTTTCAGGACGTTCCAGAACACCTGTTGAAGACGGCCCGAATCCGCGATGACGGTGTGACGCATCGCCTCGAGTTTCACATGAACGCGCAATTGGCGTTGTTCGATCTCCTCGCCGACCGTTTCGAGGGCGTCGGTTAACGGCTTGTGGGCATCGAGCCGCTGCATATCGAGGCTGACCTTCCCGTGCTCGATCCGCGTCATATCAAGCAAGTCGTCAATCAACCGCGCCTCGAGCTGCGCATTTTTCTCGATGACCTGAAACCCTTCGCGTGCCTCGAGCGGGTAGGCCATGTTCGTGGCGGAATCGCTGGCCACGAGCAGAATGGGGTTCAGCGGCGTGCGCAGCTCGTGCGACAGAGCCGCGAGAAAGTCGTCCTTCGCGTGCGAGGCAGCCACAGTGGTGCGCTCCCGGATCACCCGATCCAGCGAGATGGCGGTGTAACGGGCAATGCGGGTGAGGATGTTGACGTCGGCGGTGCCGATCACGCTCCGTTCGTAGCTCGCGAAGGTCACCGCCCCGATCACGCGACTGCCAACGCTGAGGGGGAAGGTGGCGTGGGCTCGCAGCCCCATCCGACTCAAAGCATCGGTAT
>JBDSSU010000554.1:0-13998 GCA_039928635.1 Opitutaceae bacterium
CTCCCAGAGCACCGAGGATACGACTTGCTGAGCGAGCGCGATCTTGATGTCCCGGGGATTGGCGATCGCTTGTCCGGTTGTGTTCGTAAACACCGCGCAAGTGGGCGGCGCGAAAACGATATTTTCCAGGAACGCCGCAAACGCGATGCGCGCCGGCTCCATCAAACGTGAGTGATAGGCTCCGGCCACGTTCAACGGGATAACCTTCTTCATGCCGCGATCTTTTGCGGCGGCGACCGCAGCTTCGACCTTGGACTTCTCACCGGAGACAATGATCTGACCGGGTGCGTTAAAATTCGCTGCTTCAATGTCGAAATCGCGACACAATATCGCCACGGCCGCGCGATCTTCGCCAATCACGGCCGCCATGGCGCCGACCGTCTGCTCGCACGCGAGCTGCATCAGCCGGCCGCGTTCGGCCACGATCCGCACGCCGGTCGCGAAGTCGTACACCCCTGCCGCGCAGTAGGCCGTCAACTCGCCCAGACTGAGGCCAAGCGCGAAGTTCGGTTCTTCAGCGGGCACCTTCCCGCTCTCGCGAAGGGCCGCCAGCAACGCGAGTCCATGAACAAAGAGAGCCGGCTGACATACCTTGGTTTGCGTCAGTTCCGCCTCCGGACCACTGAACGAGATTTTCGTCAAATCCCAGCCGAGCACCTGATTCGCCTCATCATACAGCGCGCGGGCCGCGGCGGATTGCGCGTAGAGCGACTGCCCCATGCCGACTTTTTGGGAACCTTGTCCGGAAAATAAAAGCGCCAATGCCATGCTTAAAACACGCGAGACAATCGGTCGCTGCATGCAAATCCAAGCCCTAAAAATTTTCTGCGGCGTTGGCCCGGCCACCGTCGCATCGATTAATCAAGCGAATGGCCGGCCAGAGCCTTAAAACCCGGAATCGGAATTACCGGCGCTGAGCCCGCGGAAATTCGAGCGGATACTCGTGGCGCGTCTCCCTGGGTGGACGAGCCTCGAGACGCGGTTGGGCTATTTGGGGAACACCGAAGACTTGCTGGCTACGACCGGATGAAAATTCCCTTCAAGTTCATTTCCAGCGCCGGCGCATTCGGCGAGAAGCGCAGCCCATCGGCCTTGCTGATCTTGCCGGCTTTGATGAGACGGAAGAGATCCTTGTTGAAGGAGAAGCTGTTTGAATCGCTGCTGCCCTCGAGAAGGCCCTGAATTTTTTCGAACTGACCTTCCAGGATCAGGTTTTTGATTGTCGCATCGGCATTAAGAATTTCGTTGGACGGGACGCGTCCGCCGCCTTCGAGCGCCGGAATCAGTTTCTGGCAGATAAAACCTCGCAGTGAACCCGCGATGGCGCGGCGCGCCTGCAGCTGCTCCTCCGGTGGAAAGAACTCGAACAGACGGGTCAACGACTGCGCGACGGTCGCGGCGTGCATCGTGGACAAAACCAAATGCCCGGTCTCCGAAGCCGAGATCGCGGTTTCAAAGGTTTCCCGATCCCGCATTTCTCCGATGAGAATGACGTCGGGGTTTTGGCGGAGCACCGCACGAATCGCGAGTTGGAAGCTTTCCACATCAAGTCCGATTTCACGCTGTTGAAAGAGGGATTTGTTGTCTTGGAACGTGTACTCAATCGGGTCCTCAATCGTGACAATGTGCTTGTCCATGTTGAGATTCATCCAATTCAACATCGCCGCCATGGTGGAGCTTTTGCCGGAGCCGGTCGCACCACAAATCAGGAGGATGCCGTCCTTGGCTTGCGTGAGCTTGATCAAAGCATCGGCGGTATTGCCCAGATTGAGGTCCTCGAAATTTGGCACGCGGCTCTTGATGTGCCGCATCACAATGCTCACGAGGCCGCGTTGGTGAAACGCGTTCACGCGGAAACGGCCGATGCCTTCACACGAATACGCAAAATCGATCTGGCCGTCGTTCTCCCACTTCTGGCGAAACACCCGAGGCACATGCTCGTCGACGAAGGCCTGCGCTTCCGGGCAGGAGATGGAGTCCATGTCGACGGGCTTGAGTTTGCCGGCCAGTCGCACGTAGCCAGGTTTATTGGACTTGATGATCACGTCGCTCGCGCCGCTTTCGACCGCGAGCTTGAGCAGTTCATTGATAATTTCGGTGTGGGGAGTGAGGGCGGTGACCATGGGCAAAATAGCGTTGCGGATTCCATAAATCGCCCTGCTGTGTTCAGCAAGGTAACATATCCATGAAACTCCGTCCGCTCACCGGCGCCATCACTGCGCTCGTCACTCCCTTTCGCCAGGATCAGGTCGCTTTCGAGGACCTGCGAAAGCTCGTGGAGCACCAAATCAAAGGCGGAATCAACGGACTGGTGCCGGTGGGAACGACGGGCGAATCACCCACGCTTTCCAACGAGGAGCACATGGAGGTCATCCGTGCCGTGATTGCGAATGCGCGGGGCCGAGTGCCGGTCATCGCCGGCACGGGGTCGAACTCCACCCGGGAAGCGGAGGGGCTCACGAAGCAGGCCCACGAAGCGGGCGCGGATGCGATGCTCATCGTGGCTCCGTATTATAACAAACCGAGTCAGGAGGGCCTTTATCACCATTTCGCCACGCTGGCCGACGCGACGGACCGCCCAATTATCCTCTATTCGATTCCCGGTCGCTGCGGAATTGAGATCAGCGTGCCCGTGGTCGAACGATTGCGCGCGAAGTACGCCCACGTGCGTTGGATCAAGGAGGCCGGCGGAAGCGTCGATCGGGTGGATCAACTCAAGCAAGCCCTCGGCTCGGATATCACCGTGTTGAGTGGCGACGATTCACTGACCCTGCCCTTTATGGCCGTCGGGGCGGAAGGTGTGATCAGCGTTGTATCGAATCTGTATGTTCGGGAAATCACTCAGCTTGTGACGCTCGCGCTAACGGACGAATTCGCGAAGGCGGCCAAGCTTCATCGCAAACTCTACCCCATGTTCAAAGCGATGTTCCTCGAACCAAATCCGGTTCCCGTAAAAGCGGCGCTGGTTCGCGCCGGCATCATCGGGTCCGACGAGGTCCGCGCACCCCTCTCCAAAATGGCCTCGGCCAACGGCCATCTGCTCGGAAAAGTGCTGGCGGCACTCGACAAGTAATCGTCGCTCGATGCCTCTCCGCATCCTTATTAACGGGTCGAAAGGCCGCATGGGCCAGGCGCTGGCCGATGCAGCCAAAGAACTCGACTTAGTGGTGAGCGCCGCCGTCGATGCGGGTGATGATCTCTCGGCGGTACTGGCGCAGAGCGATGTGGTCGTCGATTTCAGCTCTCACGACGCGACGAAAGGCGTACTCGAACAGGCAGCTGCACAAGGCAAGGCGGTGGTGATCGGGACCACCGGGCATTCCGCCGAAGCTAAGCGCGAACTGCTCGCACTCGCCGTGAAGGTGCCGTGCGTGTGGGCGGGAAATTTCTCCGTCGGCGTTAATCTCCTTTTCGCGTTAACGCGGCGCGCGGCCAGCATCCTCGGAACGGACTACGATGCTGAAGTGGTCGAGATGCATCACCGTTTCAAAAAAGACGCTCCGAGTGGCACCGCGGCCCGGCTGCTCGAGATCATTCTCGAAGAGCGTAAGCTAACCTCCGCAGCGCTTCGGCACGGCCGCCAGGGAATCCCGGGCGCTCGCACGTCGGCCGAGGTGGGGATTCACGCGCTGCGCGGTGGTGATGTTGTCGGTGATCACACCGTGATTTTTGCGGCCTTGGGTGAGCGGGTCGAACTCAGTCATAAAGCAAGTGACCGCGGGATTTTTGCGCGGGGCGCGTTGCGCGCCGCGCAGTGGATCGTCAGCCAGCCTCCAGGAGTCTACGACATGCAAGATGTGTTAGGTTTGAAGTGACACGGATTGAGTCGTCGAAGCAGTGAGTCACGAGCCCATGCAACTGCCAATGCCCTCCTGCTCTCCCGGTGATTTGTCGCGGCTCCTTTCCTGATGATCACATCGATTCAGGGGGTGCTCACCACGGCGACCCCTCTCCATGCCGTCGTTGAGCTCAATGGCTTCGGTTACGAGGTAAACATCCCGGTAACAACCGCAGAAAAGCTTCCCGCGGCCGGGGCGATCGTGAAGCTGCATACCCTCGTGATTTACCGAGAGGACGCTCAAACCCTTTATGGATTCACGACGCCGGCGGAGCGGGATTTTTTTCGGTTGATGATCGAAAACGTGACTGGGGTTGGCCCGAAGGGCGCGCTGGGCATCATGAGCCGCCTCTCGCTTCCCCTCCTTGAGAACGCAATTCGTGCGGGCGATGTGGGTTCACTCTCGAAGGTACCCGGCATTGGGAAGAAAACGGCCGAGCGTCTGGTCGTCGAGCTTCGCGCCAAGCTCGGCGCCTCTACCACCACTCCCTCGATCGGAGCCGAGGGAGAGCCTGCGTCGCCGTCTGCCCGCAACACGCATCGCGATGCGGTGGCGGCGCTCATGGCACTGGGCTACAAAGCGGCTGATGCAGACCAATCGGTGCGGCACGCTCTGCTCGCACTCGGGCCAACCGCAACGACGGAAGCTCTGATCAAAAAGGCCCTGAGCTAAACCGCTCAGCGCTGGAATTGAATCGCGTTGTATTCCGTCGGGCCTTCCGGCAGCCCGGAGCTGAAACTGCGCGGAGTTTCCTTCTGAATCGTTTTCGTTTCGAAACGAAGCGAGTCAGCCGGCACTTGAGGCACTGAGGTCAGCTGAATGGTTTCGATCCAGTTGAAACGGGCATCCGACATGATGGGCGCCGAGGAAAGTTCATTGGCGTTCCAACGCAATGTCTGGGTCGCCAGTGTAGGGCGGTAATCGGAGCGCACGGGCGAAATTGCCACGGTGACGGTTTGCCCAATATTTCGAGCAGATTGCGTCGTGGCCGGTTGCTTGACGCTCGAGTGGGCCGGAAGGCTGGCGGTGTCTGAGATAGTGGGGCCAGTGCTGCCGGGAAGTAGCGTCGGCGCGCGATTCAGGAAGATGAAAGCGGCGCAAGCGGCAGCTGCCATCAAACCGCCGAGCACGAAAGGATTCGTCCAGCTCCGCGGAGGCGCATCGAAGGTGGCTGCTGCGGGCGCTTCGCCCGCGTGGGACGGTGACAGCAGAGCGCACGCCTTGTGCATCTGGCAGTATTCACGATAAACGCGGTAGCGCCCGGGATGGCGTTGCACCTCAGCTTCGAGACGCGCGGCGTCCGGCTGGGAGATCTCGTGATCCAGGTAAAGGTTGAGCAGTTCGATGAACTCGTTGTCTTTCATTTGAAGTCCTCCCCGAGTTTGGCGCGGAGGCTCTCGCGAGCGCGTGCGATTCGGCTTTTTACGGTTCCTACGGAGATGCTTAGGATTGCAGCAATCTCTTCGTAAGACAGGTTTTTGATGTTCCGCAAAACAAGGATTTCGCGGTGTTTGGCACTGAGCCGGTCCATGCTCTGGCCAATTCTGGTCACAAATTCCGCAGTGACGGCAATATCACCGGGGGTTTCAATTTCGGCTGGAATCACATCGGCGAGCGTCAGGTCGTTCTCTGCCCCGATCGGAGCGTCGAATGACACCGACTTATCGCGCTTCCGACGCCACCAATACCAATAGCGATTACGCGCGAGATTGGTGGCGATCTGGTAGAGCCAGGTGGAGAACGCCGACTCACCTCTAAAATTAACCAATCCGCGATGAGCGCGGATAAAAGCATCCTGCGTGACCTCCTCGGCATCCTGCTGGTTGCGCAAAAGCTGATGGACCATGGAGAAGATCCGGTCCCAATAACGCGTCACCATTTCGTCGAAGGCTGACTGATCTCCGCTTCTGAAGCGGTCAATGAGGACACGATCGAGGGCCACTTCGTGAGCTTTGGAGGACATGCGTTCTGCCTCCGTGTGATGGGTATATTGTTGAATTGTTCCCACGATCTTCAGATGACCGCCTGCATAGGATGACGGTTGGCGGCGGTCAATGATGGCAACAAAGCATGCAGGGAGAAATTTCTTGCAAACCTCGGGAGCGGAAACCCATTTTGACCGTTCTCTTGGAAGGGGGCTGGTAGCTCAATGGTAGAGCAGTTGCCTTTTAAGCAATTGGTTCCGGGTTCGAATCCCGGCCGGCCCACCATCCAGGCTTCGATCATTGCAGCATGAAACGTCTCGTCCTCATCGAAGATCAAACCGCGGTCCGGGAGATGTTGGCGGAGATTTTACGACTCGACGCCAACTACGACCTCGTTGAGGAAGCGGGCGACGAGCCAGGCCGCAGTGGCTCTTTGCCACGAGATGAAGCCCGACGTCGCGGTCCTCGATGCCAAATTGCCCGGCCTCAATGGCGTCGATATTCTGCGTCGCGTGGCAAAAAAACTTCCCGAGATGCGCGTCCTGGTGTTTTCCGGTCACGAAAATCATCTCCTTGTTCGCGACATGCTGGAAGCTGGCGCTCACGGTCGTCGAAAAAACGGCCGGGCTTTTCGAGTTCAAGCAAGGTTTGGCGACCATTGCAAAGGAAGGCACCTATTTTGGTCCGGCCGTCGCGGCCCTGCTGCGGAACGTCGTGGCAAATTTCTGCGAACCGGGGAGCGTCCGATGGGCTGACCGATCGTGAGCGCAAAATTCTCCAGCTCGTCGCGGAAAGTCACAGCACGAAAGAGATCGCTGCGAAATTGCTCATCAGCGTGAAGACGGTCGACAATCACCGGACTAATCTGATGCGGAAATTAAATCTGCACGATGTCGCGAGCCTGAGGCGTTAGGCTCTCGACGTGGAGTTGATCGAGCCGAAGAAAACGCAGTAAAGCCTTGCGGCGGCGAAAAGCCTTGCCCAATAGATTTTCACCGCGCTCACCACTCTCCCACTCCATGAATAATTTTTCGCAGAAATTTTGTCTCCTTGTCGCCAGCGCCGCGCTCTTGCTCGCCGGCTGCAGCAAAAAACCGGCGCGTCCCGAACCGACGCAAACGATCATCGGTGGCACTCCGGGTGGAGGCGGTGCAGATAGTCTTAACCCCATGGGTCTGACGACCGGGGCGGATGGATTGGATCTATCTTCGCGGAATGGCATGAACAACGCCGAGGGCGACCGCAGCATTCTCAAAGCCGTGTATTTCGATTTCGACCGTTTCAACGTGAAGGAAAGCGAACGTCCCAAACTTCAAGCGGCCAAGGAATACCTCGAGAAAAATCCTGGCTACAAAGTGGTGCTCGAAGGTCACGCCGACTGGCGCGGCACGGCCGAGTACAATCTCAGCTTGGGCGACCGGCGGGCGAATTCGGTGTTGAAATATCTGACCGGAATCGGCGTGGGCGTGGACAAGCTTGAGTCGAATTCCAAAGGCAGCCTGGAGTCCAAGCAGAATGCGAGCGACGCCGACGCCGCCAATGATCGGCGCGTCGAACTGGTTGTGGTTAAAGTCCCCTGAGGTCCGCTCGTCGCCAGGCAGCTTTTTCTGACGCCCCGGATTACCGGGGCGTTTTTGTTTTGCGAGATTGACCCCGCCCTGCGGCCACGCAGGCACCACTGGCATCGGAATTTTTTGGCCAGCTCCGTTGAGCGTACACATCGCATCTCCTCTCCGGCCTTTCCCCCAAGATCCACGCCCGGCGCAACTCTTGCCCGAGCCTGACGCACAGCGGCGCTGCGCGTTGTGAAGTCGCAAACGTCACGTGGGAATCCAGACGTATTAAGCAGTTCGCGGACCCGTCGCCGCGGACGTCGTGCCGCTCTCGGGCGAGCTGCCTACTTCGCCGCAACTGCCGCTAAAATTTTCCGCGTCGTCTCAATGCCTTTTTTCATGACATCGAGGTTAAAGCTCTCATTGGGGGCGTGCAGATTGTCCTCGGGTAAAAACAAACCCAGCATGATCGAATCGAGGCCGGTCACGCGTTTGATGTCGGCGATGATCGGAACACTTCCCCCTTCTCGCAGATAAAGCGGTGGGCGCCCCCAAATTTCCGTGACCGCCGCATCGGTCGCTTCGAACGCCCGTGCCAGCACCGGCGATTGGTCCTTTGGCGTGTTCGAACGGCCCGGCGGCACCACGATGTAAGGGTCCCCCTTGTGCTGATCGATAAACTCGATCTTCACGCCGCGAGGCACACGGGAGCGAATGGCGTCCATCACCAACCCTTTGATTTTATCCGGCTGCTGGTTGGGAACGAGCCGGCAGCTGATCTTCACGAAGGCCTTGCTCGGAATCACCGTCTTGCTCCCCTCCCCTTGGTACCCACCGCCAATCCCGTTGAACTCGAGGGTCGGCTGAAAGCGCAACGCCTCGAAGGGCGTGAACCCAGGGGTCGTGTAGAACGTGTCGATTCCCAGGAATTCTTTGTAAGCCTTTTCATCGGCTCCGAGTTTCTTGAGTTCTTCCCGCTCCCACGGATGCACGTCGAGCACGTCGTCGTAGAAACCGGGGACATTAACGCGACCATCCGGGGTATGCAGCGTGGCGATGATTTCCGAGAGAGCCTGGATTGGATTCAGCAACACTCCTCCATGCAAACCCGAGTGAAGATCGCCTTTGGCACCCGTCACTTGGAGATCGAAAAGCGTTAGTCCCCTCAGACCACACGTGATCACCACTTGGTCAGGCGTGGGCAGCGCGGTATCTGAGAGGTAGACAAAATCAGCCGCCTGCAGCCGGCCTTTATGCGTTTCCAGGAACTTCGGGAAGCTGGGGCTCCCCATCTCTTCCTCGCCTTCAATCAGAAACGTGATGCGAAGCGGCAGTGCCGGGTTCGCCTCGAGGAGTTGTGCAACGGCGGTGATGTTCGTCATCAACGGGCCTTTGTTGTCCGCGGCGCCGCGTCCGAAAATCCGATTTCCGCGGATCACCGGCTCGAATGCCGGCGTCGTCCACAAGTTCAACGGGTCCGCCGGCTGCACATCGTAGTGACCGTAGATCAACACATGCGGCCACGCCGGGTTGTCACCCCGAGAAGCGAGAATGATCGGATGCAGCGCGGTGCTGACCACGTCGACCTTGAATCCCATCGAACCCAGCAAGTCGGACACAAACTGCTGGGCGCCTTTCATCCCCTCCCGGAACTGCGAATCCGCGGAAACGCTGGGGTGGCGGATGAACTCTTTCAGTTTTTCGACGGGATCAAACATGCGCCGAACGTGGTGGAAAACCGCGGCCGGCGCCAATCGCAATCCTTCCGATCACTGCGGAAACTGACTGCGGTTTTTTTCGTAAACGGGAACCACTTCGGGCATGAGCGCCTGCAGATCACTGATCCGTTTCGTGTCCGAAGGATGGGTCGAAAGCAGCCCTGGCGTCTTCGCACCGGCCTTGCCGGCCGCCTCACCCTGTCTCGTCATCTTCTGCCAAAAACTGATCGCGGCTCGTGGGTCGTACCCGGCACGGGCGGCAAAGACGACGCCCATGCGGTCCGCTTCGGTTTCATTTGATCGGGAATGCGGCAGCACAATGCCCAGAGTTGCACCGGCACCGAAAGCGCCCAACACCAGATTCCGGGTCTGGGGATCGGTGTTGTTGTCGAGCACGAGCCCGCTGACGACGCCGAGGCCCGCCAGCGCGATTCCTTCCGTCATGCGTTCGGCGCCATGACGGGCAATCACGTGGCCAATTTCATGACCGATTACCGTGGCCAGTTCGCTGTCGCTCTCCGCGATCTGGAGCAGGCCGGTGTAAACGCCCACTTTTCCGCCGGGCAACGCGAAAGCGTTGGCATCCTTCGAATCGAAGACCACGAACTCCCACTGCGCATTGGGCAACTGCTCACCCACCACTTTCGCGATTCGCTGGCCGACGCGTTGCACCCGGGCATTCATCGCGGGATCATTCGAAACTTTCTCCGCTTTCTTCATCTCGGCGAACGACTGCTGTCCGAGTTCGAGTTCCTGGCTCGGGGGGATCAGCACGACCGATTTCCGGCCAGTCACCGGATTGGTGTAGCAGCCGGCCGACGCCAGCAGCGCCAAGGCAAAAGTCCAAGAGGTAAGTCGTTTCATGAGGAAGTCGTGATTTGGTTTCTCTCCAGACCTCGATCGCGTGATCCGGTTCAATGCGGTCGTGCGATGGTGAACCATCGGCTGCCGAAAGTTCAATCACCGTAACCGTTGAACTCGAAACGCGATCGCGGACTTTTAGCTTCCGTCGCCAAACCCACTCTGCCTTCGTTCCCCCGCATGCAATCGAGCGTGGCGGGCGGGCTTCTTTGGTACTTGGTCTTCGTCCTCTCCACGAGTTGTCATGAAGCCGCGCATGCGTGGACCGCGCTCAAACTTGGCGACGACACCGCCGCGCGCGGCGGGCAGGTCTCGCTTAATCCGTGGCCCCACATTCGACGTGAACCGTTCGGGATGGTGGTCGTCCCGCTGCTCGCCTGGTTTAGCGCGGGCTGGATGCTCGGTTGGGCCAGCGCACCTTACGATCCCGCTTGGGCCCGCCAGTGGCCGCGTCGTGCTGCCGTGATGGCGCTCGCGGGGCCCGCTGCGAATCTTGTCCTCGTGCTCCTGGCGGCCCTGTTGATCCGCGTCGGGTTGGAGTGGAACGTCTTCACCTCGCCCGTCTCGATCGGAAGCATGCATCTGGTGGCATCGGTCGATGCCGGGCCTTGGGAACTTGTCGCGACCGTCCTGAGCGTCACCCTCTCGCTGAACTTATTGCTGTGCGTGTTTAATCTGCTCCCATTACCGCCGCTCGACGGCAGCAGCGTGCCCTTGCTGCTCCTCCCCACGGCCCTCGCGGAGAAATACAACACGGTCCTCCGAAATCCCACGCTGCAGATCGTAGGGCTGTTGGTCGCCTCCCGGCTGCTGAGCCCCCTCTTTCCCAAGCTACTCCTGGCTGCCGCTAAAATTCTCCATCCGTCCCTCCACTTCACCTAACGAACCCCGCCATGAAAAGATCCTTCCTCCCCTTCACCTTGTTCGCCCTCGCGGCTGCCTCACCGCTGAACGCGGCGGATGCCCCGCCGCCCGCCCCGGACGTTGGCGCCAGACAAGCCGCCGTGCAAAAATTCGTCGAGGGACTCCAGCCGAAACAAGGCGAGATCACGCTGCGCGGCGGCGTGGCAAAAATCAATTTGCCCCAGGGATTCCATTATCTCGACGCGAAGGATACCGAGACGGTCTTAACCAAAATCTGGGGCAATCCCGCCGGTGGCGGCACCCTCGGCATGATTACCCCGGCGAAATTTCATCCCCTCGCGAACGAGAGCTGGGCGGTTGTGCTGACCTTCCAGGAAGATGGTTACGTGAAGGACGACGACGCCGCCAAAATCGACTACGCCGCGCTCCTGAAGGACATGCAGGAAGGCACGGCTGAGGCTAACAAAGCCCGACAAAAGGAAGGCTATCCCGCGATCGAACTCGTCGGCTGGGCCGCGACACCCCGCTACGATGCCGCGACGCACAAAATGTATTGGGCAAAGGAAATTAAGTTCGGGGACTCCCCCGAGCACACGCTCAACTACAACATCCGCATGCTCGGGCGTCGCGGGGTGCTCGTCGTGAACGCGGTCGCTTCCATGGCTCAGCTGAAGGAGGTCGAAGCCGCCACTCCCCAACTGCTCGGCATGTTGGATTTCCAGGACGGCCACCGTTACGCCGACTTCACGGAAAAGACGGACAAGGTCGCCACCTACGGTCTCGCGGCGCTGGTGGCCGGTGGCATCGGCGCCAAGGCCGGGCTTTTCAAAGTGCTCTGGCTGGGGATTCTCGCGTTCAAGAAATTCGTGGTAATCGGAATCATCGCGCTCGTCGCCTTCGTGCGAAAAATTTTCGCCAACCGAAAAGAGGCCGCGCAGCTCCGCTCTGGCGAAACCGAGTTTAACCCACGCCAGTGATTTGGAGGTAGGGCGGCTCTGTGACCCGCCCTTTCCCACGCCGCCCAACGAACGCATTGCGGCGCTCACCAGGTAGGAAGCGGGTCGCAGACCCGCCCACTCCCACCTCAATGTTTGAAGTGGCGGATCCCGGTAAAGACCATTGCCATTCCCCGTTCGTCGGCGGCCGCGATCACTTCGGCATCGCGCATTGATCCGCCGGGTTGAATCGCTGCGGTCGCGCCCGCCTCAGCGGCCGCGATGAGACCGTCCGGGAAAGGAAACAAGGCCTCGCTCGCCACCACCGAGCCGTGGAGATCGAGCTTGGCCTCGCCGGCTTTCCACACCGCGATCCGTGAACTGTCGACGCGCGCCATCTGTCCGGCCCCCACTCCGAGCGTCTGCTCGCCACGGCAATAGACGATGGAATTGGATTTCACGTGCTTGCCGATCTTCCAGCCGAAGAGCATCGCCGCCCACTCGTCCGCCGTCGGCTGTCGCTTGGTGACGACCTTGAACTCACTTACTTTGCCCAGCGTGCGATCACGATCCTGCACGAGTACACCACCGACCACGGAGCGGATTTCATGCAGCGCATCGGCGCCCAGTCCCTCCTTCGCGATCATCAGCCGGAGATTTTTCTTCTTTACGAAAATCGTCAGCGCTTCGTCGGTGAAACGCGGTGCAATGATCACCTCGGTGAAAATTTCCGCTATCGCCTTGGCGAGGTCGCCCTCGAGCGTGCGGTTCACGATGATGATGCCACCGAACGGAGCCTGACGGTCGGTCGCATACGCTTTGTCCCATGCTTCGAGGAGCGAATCCGCGCTCGCCGCCCCGCAGGGATTCGTGTGCTTCAAAATCGCGACCGTCGGCCGCTCGAACTCACCGATCAGGTGGGTCGCGGCGGTGATGTCCAAAATATTATTATAGCTCAGCTCCTTCCCCTGGAGCTGCTGATAATGCTCGTTGAAGGTGCCGTAGAGCGCCGCGCGTTGATGGGGATTCTCGCCGTAGCGCAGCGCCTGGGCTTTTTTCCACGAAAGTGAAAGCGTCGCCGGAAATCCGCTCATCGCCTCGAGATCGGGTTCCGCGGCCTGTCCTTCCAGGTAACGCGCAATCGCGGCGTCGTAGCTCGCGGTGCGTTGGAACACCTTTAACGCGAGTTTCCGCCGCAGGTCGGGCAGAGCGTCCGGTTTCGCGGTCGGTTCCATCGCGGCCAGCACCGCAGGGTAGTCCGCCGGGTCACAAACCACGGAAACGCTTTCATGATTTTTGGCCGCGCTCCGCAGCATCGACGGTCCGCCGATATCAATGTTCTCAATCGCTTCTTCGAAGTGAACGCCGGGTTTCGCCACGGTCTGCTCGAAGGGATAAAGATTCACCACCACCAGATCGATTAGCTCGATCGCGTTGGCCCTGGCCTGGGCGAGATGGTCGTCCTTGTCGCGCCGGCACAGCAAACCCCCATGGATTTTGGGATGCAGTGTCTTCACGCGCCCTTCCATGATCTCAGGAAAACCGGTGTGCTGGCTCACCTCGGTCACCGGCAGTCCTTTTTCCGCCAGCAGCTTCGCCGTGCCTCCGGTGGAGATGAGTTTGTAGCCGTGAAGGCGGACGAGTGCCGTGGCGAACTCGACCAAACCACGTTTATCGCTGACGGAAAGCAGGGCTAACTTCGGCATAAAGGCGCGTTTCTGCGCGGCGTCGCGGTGCGCAGCAAGTCTCAAACTTTCACGCGGGGAAACGTGGTGCTTGCTGCCCAAGAAATCCCCGCTCTGTTGATGCCGTGTCCTGCTCCCGCGAAGTTCCCGGCCTCACCGCCCGCCTCGATAAGCTGTGCTATCACCACGGTGGCGCCAGCCTTCCGCCGGACAAGCCGCATGCCTTTGTCTACTTCATCACGATCCGCAATGAGTCCGACCACACGGTCACCTTGCTGGGCCGCAAATGGGTCGTGCTGCACGCCGATGCTTCCCGCCTGGTGATCGAGGGGGATAAGATCGTGGGCGAGACGCCACGCTTGGCCCCCGGCGAGGAGTTTTCCTATAACAGCTACCACATTTCGAACCAGGACGGCTGGGCTCACGGTAGCTTCCACGGCGTCGACGAAACCGGCGAAAAGGTTCATGTCCTGCTTCCGCCTTTCGAAATGCAGCTGCCGCGCTCCGGCCCCGACGACATTTGAATCACGGGCAACCGGACGGAAATTGGTTCTCGTTCTCCCCGGTGTTCTCGTTTTCTGTCGGAGCTGAATGAAGTTAACAGACCTGAACCGCGAT
>JBDSSU010000555.1:0-5718 GCA_039928635.1 Opitutaceae bacterium
CCTGCCTCAGTGCTTTTTCCGCTTTGGCGGGCAACACGTCGATCGTCTTCCCATCGAGATAGGCGTTCAGCACGGCGGGATGAACGTAGCATTTGCGGCAGACCGCCGGCGTATTCCCCAAACGTTCCGCCACCCGCTCGATCGCCTGTACGACGTTTTTCTTCGCCTGCGTGTGGCTGTCGAATTTTTCAAATTCCCGGAGGGCGATCGCGGCCAGCACGGTGCCGGCCCACGTGCGGAAATCTTTGGCGGAAAACTCCTCCCCGGCGATCCCGCGCAAATACTCGTTCACATCCTCCGAGCTGACTTTCTGCGGGGTCCCGTTTTCGTCGAGGTATTGGAAGAGTTCCTGCCCCGGCAAGTCCTGCGCACGGCGCACGATGTCCGCGAGCTTCGGATCATGCAGATCGATCTCGTGGTTTTTCCCGCTCTTCCCTTTGAACTCAAAGTGAAGCGTCCCTCGTTTGATCAACACGTGACGGTCCCGCATCGTGCTCAAACCGAATGAGTGATTTTGCTTCGCGTACTCCTCGTTCCCCACCCGAATCAAAGTCGTTTCCAGGAGGCGGACCATGGCCGCGAGCAACTTTTCGCGACCGAGGCCACGCCGCGCGAGGTCCCGCGAAATGCGCCGGCGGATTTTTGGCAACGCCCGGCCAAACGCGATCATCCGCTCGTACTTGTTCTCGTCTCGCGCCGCGCGCCAATGCTCGTGGTAGCGATATTGTTTCCGACGGCGCACGTCACGGCCCGTCGCCTGGATATGCCCATTCGCCCATGAACAGATCCACACTTCCGTCCACGCCGGAGGAATCGCGAGCCGGCGAATTCGTGCGAGCGTGCCCGCCTCTCCGATCCGTTTCCCGTTCGGTGTGCGGAAAAGAAAATTCCTGCCCGCCTTCGCGCGCGCGATCCCCGGGCTCTCGTCGCTCACATACCGCAGCCCCGCCTCCTTCGCCGTTTCGATGGCCTCGGCGGGCGGAACCGGTGCAGGCCGGCCGTGCGCGCCATGGCGGGAAGATCGCAAAGGTCTCACGAGCGATTCGTCATCACGACCGTTTCCTCACCAACACCGAGCTTCACGCTCAACGCCTCAGCGCGCCGAATCATTTCCCCATCGAGACGCGCTTCCTCGTCAAACGGCGCCACCACCCGTTTGGCAACATCGCCGGAGCCCAGAAGGCGATCGACGGTCGCGACGTTTCCGTCTCCAGCGATTTCGCAACGGCCGCCCTTCTGACCCGCCACCGACAAACGTTCCGGAGGGATCGCCGCCATGAAAGGCATCGCATGGTCGTGGGAATTTTTTCGTTCCTCGCCCGACAGATCGCGCGAAGAGGGGGCGGGTTGCATGATGACCATCGGTTGAGAACCGGATCACTTTGCAGCCAACATGCCAGCGTGATGCGCGGATGGTTTACCACTTCACGCTCAATCGTCTTCGCGAGTTTCGCCGCCACTTTAATTTCTTTAACCTGCTGCATTCTGCATGAAGTCGCCGCCCGCGGTGTCGCAATCTGCAGAGCGCAGATCATCCGTCGCGTTACGCGGCGATCGGCGTGAGACCTACTCAACCGATCGCGAAAGCAAGGAGGAGATCGGCTGACAGGCGCGACCGAGCACCACGATCGATCCGTGCCCGAGCGCCTACGCCGCAGGCGCCGACGCGAGTCGGGCGAAGATCATTTTCCCACCGGCCGTCGGCAGCACACTCACCACCTCGGCATGCACGCGCTGCCCGATAAGTTTTCTGCCGGCATTGACCACCACCATCGATCCATCCTCGAGAAAACCCACCGCCTGGTCCTCTTCCTTGCCCGCTTTCATCAAATCTACTTCCACGTGTTCCCCGAGCATCACCTCCGGGCGGAGCGATTTCGCGAGCGCATTGAGATTCATCCAGGTCACACCCTGGAACTCCGCCATCTTGGCGAGATTGTAGTCCGTCGTGAGCAGCTTCGCGCGCATCGATTGCGCGAGAAAAACGAGCTTCGCATCCACGTCCTCGCGCTTCGTGACTTCGCTCTCGGGCGTTCGGATGTCGATATGTTTGATCTTGCGCAGTTCGTTGAGGACCTCGAGTCCGCGACGTCCCCGGGCCTGTTTATGCACATCCGGCGAATCGGCGACTGCCTGCAATTCGCGGAGCACGAATTTAGGAATCACCAACGCTGCGTTCAGGAAACCGGCCTCGCACACCCGGGCGATTCGGCCATCGATGAGCACGCTGGTGTCGACCACGACGACCGGCACATCGACGTCGTGCGGCACGAAACGCACATAAGGAATCACGAGGTTGAACTCATCCTTCCCCCGCAGTGCGATCACCGTCGCGAGATACGGGCAGATTAAAAAGAGCGAGAGCTGCACCAGGTACAGGATAGTCGGCTCGCCCTTCGACAGCAGCGGCGAGATGCTGACGAGAAACGAAATCACCAAACCGAGCGCGAGACCGAAGGTGACCGCGGAGAGCCCACGCAACGAAAACCCCTTCAGCATGAAGTCGACGAGCACCACGAGCACACCGAGAAACAATCCAATCGCCACCGCTCGCAGCCAATATCCGTCCCATTCCGCGACGCCGTAACACACGAGCCAACCCGCCCCCGCGCAGAGCAAAATAAAAATGAGCCTGATCGGCAGGAGGGTTTTGTTCATAACGAAAACGGCGGTCTCAACGCGACCGCACGATGAAAATAACGAGGGGAAGCAGGATCATCAGAACCATGGTGACGTAGAGCAAACGTTGAACACGTAGAGCTTTTGCCTTTTCAGCGGGGTCAACGTCCATTGCTGTTGCAAGGCACCAAACGCTTCCCCGCATGACAACCCAATACTGGCTGGTGAAATCGGAACCTGATTCCTATTCGTGGTCCGATTTTGTGCGGGACGGTCGCACGAATTGGACCGGGGTTCGCAACTATACCGCCCGGATCAACCTAAACACGATGCGGCCAGGCGACCGTGTTTTGTTTTACGAAAGCGTCACCACGAAAGCGGTGGTCGGCCTCGCCGAGATCACCAAGCCAGCGTTCCCCGACTCCACTGCCGACGAACCCGGCTGGGTCGCCGTTGAACTCAAAGCGGTGAAGCCACTCGCCCGCCCGGTTACTCTTGCGGAAATAAAGGCCGTCCCCGCACTGAGCAAAACGGCCTTGCTGCGCCAATCGCGGCTCTCGGTGCAACCGCTCACTCGCGAAGAGTTCGAAACCATCGCGAAGCTCGGTAGCAAGTAGATCACCTCCTCGGATTTTGTCTCGCGAAGGAGGTGAAGGAGACGAAGGCATTACTTCGTTTCCTTTGCTTCCTTCGCGAGACCACTTCTGAGTTCATTGGCAGCGAAGCGAAGAATCCACTGGAGATCGTCGGCCGGTCGCGCTGCGAACGTCCGATTGGGTTCTTCGCTGCGCTCAGAATGACAAACCGGTTCGAAGACACGCCCGAGACCTTTTCTTTCCAGACGCGGCGCACACGCTCCCCGCTCGACACCACGCACGCTTTTTGCGTTTTTGCGCCCTGTGTCTCTCAGCCAACTCACGATTCTCGCCCCCGGTCTGTTGGGTGGCTCGGTCGCCCGCGCCGCCCGCGAGCGCGCGGTGGCGGAACGCATCGTCCTCTGGAGCCGCCGGCCCGAAGCACGCTTGCAGCTGCGCCAGCAAACCTGGTGCGACGTCGCCGCCGAGACACCGGCTGAGGCAGTCCGTGAAGCGAGCCTCATCGTCATCGCCGCACCGGTGGACCAGATTGTTTCGCTGACCCAGCAAATCGCCCCGCACCTCGCTGCTGGCGCCATCGTCACGGATGTCGGAAGCGTCAAAGGAGAAATCTGCCGTCTCTGTCACGTGGCGATGGGTGATCGGGGCCATTTTGTGGGAGCTCATCCCATGGCGGGTTCCGAGAAAACGGGTTGGGAGAACAGCACCGCTGAACTCTTCACGCATCGCCCCTGCTTCGTCACTCCGCTCGCCCAAACCAACGCTTCCGCCACGGAAACCGTCACTCGTTTCTGGCACAGCCTTGGCGCGGAGGTCGTCTCCGTCAGCCCCGATCAACACGACGAGATCGTGGCTCACGTCAGCCATTTGCCGCAGGTGATCGCGTCGAGCTTGTGCGCTTTTCTCGCAACGAAGAATCCCTCCTGGCGCAATCTTTCCGGCGGCGGCCTGCGCGATACGACCCGTATCGCTGGCAGCGACCCGGCGCTCTGGCGGGCGATCATCGAGCAGAATCGCGACGAACTGCTGCGGTCGCTGGGCGGTTTTGAAGATGAGATCCACCAATTTCGCACGGCGCTCCTGAACCGCGACTATCTTGAAATCATCGCTCGGCTGGAACGTGGCCGCGCTTACCGGTCGGGATTCCGACCGTAGTGCGGTGCCGGCTGGGACAAAGGTGGCCGGGTGTCCTCACCCTGCGACCCGGCCGGTTTCGACGCGCCTTCCAGAAGGTTAACAACACCCTGCCCACCGCAAAACCGGCTCTCGCGAAAAACCCCTTGGCGTGGCGCACGGATTCGCCGACGCTCGCGTTTCATGGTGTTTCCCGACCTGCTCCCGATCACTCCTTTCACGCAAGCGGTGCGTGGAGAGGTCGTTCTCCCCGGCTCAAAAAGCCTGACGAATCGCGCGCTTTTGCTCGCCGTTTTGTGCGACCAACCGGTGACACTGGTGGACGCTTTGTTCAGCGATGATACGCGATTGATGGCCGACGCGCTGCGCAAGCTCGGTCTCGTCGTCGATGCCGATGAAGCCGCCTCCACGGTGCGCGTGTCGAACCAGACGCAGGCGATCGCCGCCCTCCGAAACTCCACCGCTCCGGTCGAATTGGACGTGGGGCTGGCGGGAACCGCCGCACGTTTCCTCACGGCGCTTTGTGCAGCGTTCCCGGGTGGAGTTTATCGCCTCGACGGCGTGGAACAGATGCGAAAACGCCCGATGAAAGGACTCATCGACTCGCTGCGAGCACTTGGTGCAGACATTCGTTGCACCGGCGAAGCAGGATTTTTTCCCCTCGAAATCCATGCCCATGGTTTAAAGGGCGGTCCGGTGAGCATCGATGCGCAGGAGAGCAGTCAGCTCCTTTCTGCGTTGTTGATGGTCGCTCCCCTCGCCGCCGCTCCGGTCGAGATCACCCTCGTCGGCGGCGTGCGCTGGCCCTTTGTTCAAATGACGGCGCGGTTGATGGATCACTTCGGCCAGCCGGGGCTGGAACGTCGGAAACGAGACGGGTTTTCCGTCTCGAACACCAAGCGTTACAGCCTGCCCGGCGGCCAATACGCCATCGAGCCCGACGCCACGGCCGCGAGCTATTTTCTCGCGCTGCCCCTCGCGGTGGAAGGCTCCCTGCGACTGCGCGGACTGCGTGGGCCCGGCGGCGGCTTGCAGGGGGACACGCAATTCGCGGCCGTCCTCTCGGAATGCGGTCTCAGCATTGCCGAAAGCCAGCGCGGTCTGCTGGCAGCATTCGAACCGGGGAGACATCGCAGCGGGCTTGATAAGAATTTCAGCAGATTCTCGGACACCTTCCTGACGTTCGCCGCGCTCGCCCCGGTTTTAAACGGCCCGACTCGCATCTCGGGTATCGCGCATACGCGCAAACAGGAGACCGACCGTGTGGCCGGGATGGCCCGTGAATTAATCAGGCTCGGCCAACGGGTGATCGAAACGGAAGATTCTCTCGTCATCGAGCCACGGCCGCTCCGCGCGGGGCAAACCATCG
>JBDSSU010000556.1:0-10192 GCA_039928635.1 Opitutaceae bacterium
GTTTTTGAATCGATTCCGGTAAACTACCCTCGGCGACGCTGAGTTTGCCGGCGACTTTTTCGAACGGCTCGCCATGGGTGAGCGGCGTCAGGTTGGTCGATCCGTTCAGGAATAAATGTCGGCCCTCAAAGACGCGGTTACTTCCCGTGCGCGCGCTGTAATAGAAAAGAGATTCCATTCCTGCCTGCCGAAAATGCTCCCGCATTTCAGCCGTCACTGGAAAATATCTCGCCGCGTCGGATGCTCCGTTCCTGATGGTGCTGGAGGTGACGGCAAACAAAGCGCACTGCCCGGGCCAAAGGACATTGGCCTCCCCGGCTTTCATGCGCTGAATCGCGGGAGCAAAGTCATCGTACTTTCGCACCGGAACGCGCGACTTGAATTCTGCGTAGGTCATCCCGGGTTCCAGCCCGGCCGGTTTCCAAAAGCTCGCGGTGGCAAGTCGTGCGACGAGTCCCTTCAAAATGCGATGTTGTGCCGGAACGTCCGTGTGTTTCCTGCCCAGACGGCGCGCCGTGCGCGCGGTGAGAATCCTCGCTCCGACAGTAAAAAAACTTTTAGGCCAGACCGGCATGGAACCCTTGTAGAAACCAGCCAGTTCGGCCACGGGGGCGCCGCAAGCGAATTTGCTCCGCACCCCCGGAACTTACCCGATTTTAGCTGAGGGTGCGCGATTCGGCCCTTTGGTGGTCGGGGAGTGCAACGGCGAGGCGGTCAGCAAACACGTCGTGACTTTCCGGCCGTGCTACGGCGTTGTGAGCGGCGTCGATGCCACTGCCGCCCATCCTTTTTGAGGACGAGTTCCTTATCGCCTTCGCTAAACCGAGTGAGCTGCTGGTCGTCCCCGACTCCAAGGACCGGAGACGCGAAAGCCTGATGCCGCTGATTCACGCGCGTTTTGGCGACAGCGTCGTGAACGTGCACCGCATCGATTCCGAGGCGAGCGGAGTGTTTCTCTGTGCCAGGACGAAACCCGCCCAGGATTTTGTCAGCGGTCAATTTCAGTCGAAAACGGCGCTGAAGAAATTTCTCACCTTGGTGGTTGTGGGGCCCGCCGACGAGCCGGTGAACAAGTTGGTGGCGCAAACCCGAACGGCGGGGGGCGTGTTGTTCGACGCTTTTTCGATCGATGCCGCGATCGGCGAGGACGAGACGCAAAAAGGTCGGATGCGCGTGATCAAAAAACAGGGCGGGAAAGACAGCGTCACCGATTTTACCGTACTCGAGCGTTTCGGTCGGTTCAACTGGGTCGAAGCCCGGCCGATCACCGGCCGCCCTTATCAGCTGCGCGTGCATCTGTCGGCAGTACAGGCGCCCATTCTGAATGACCTGATCTACGGCGACGGCCGCACGAAACTCATGCTCTCCGACCTGAAGCGTGGCTACAAAGGCCGTGACGCGGAAAAGCCCCTCATCGACCGGCTCGCGCTTCACGCCAGCGAAGTGACGGTCCGACATCCTGCGACCCGGGAACTTCTGGTCATCGCTGCTCCCTTGCCAAACGATCTGGAAATTGCGCTCAAGAACCTGCGTAAATTCCAGCCGGCGCGAGGTCGGTCTGGAGTTTAGGACAGCCTTACGGGTCGCGGGGCAGCACGCGCCGTTCTTCCGGGAGTTTCGGAGGATCTCGTCCGTCCCGCTTTTCCAAGTTATCGAACGCAGCACGCGCGCGACCTTTCGCCATTTCGTCATGCTTTCGACGCGAAGGCATCGCCAGGCCCGCGATGAATTCCGCTCGCGCGTTGGTTTTCTGCCCGTCCGCGAGATAGGCGAATCCGAGTTCGAGCCGGTGCGCGAGCTCGCCTGGCTCCAGTCGCACGGCGCTGCCGAGTTCCCGGATCGCCTCGGCGGTCGATGCTGCCGGCAACCTGCCATAGACCGCCCGGATCAACCACCGCGTGGCTCCGCTTAATCCGGCTACTTCGCAATGCCAGCGGCCCAGGACGTGGTGCGCCCACGCGTAGTCGGGGTTGAGCGCGATCGCGCGCTCCGCTTCCGCTTTTACCTGGCGCGAATGCTCGAGCTTCCTCCGCGTATCGCTGAAGGAGGCGAGCTTGCCGTGGCAAACGGCGAGCGAAAGCACGTTAACCGCGTTTTTCGGATCCAGCGCCACGGCCCGCTCGGCATAGCTCAAAGCGATTTGGGCGGAGCGCTTCTTTTCCGCGTCGTCGTGAAGGTCGACGATCAAGTCGGAATACTGCTGAGCAATTTTCTGAAGGACCGTCGAGTCGTTGGGTCGTGCACGATCAGCCTTGAGGTAGAACTCGAGCGCCTGTCCGGAATCGAGTCGGGATTCTGCGTCCAGACCGGCCCGCATCAGTTCGGCGGAGTCGGGAGGGGCCGCGGCTCGGACCGGTCCGCTGAACAGGCAAACAATCCCGGTGAGCAATCGGGCGATTTTCATTCGTGGAGTTTCGACGGTGAATTGATCTCTCCCCGTCCACCACTGATTCGGGACGGAGGGTTTACGGCTTCCGAAACAGGTAGTGGCTCACGAGCCATTCTTTGCCGCCCTCGTAGCCCCAAAGTTCGGCGCAGCTGAGGTAGAAAACACGCCAGTAGGACCACCATTTCCTGGCGTGAGCTGCTCCATACGTCGTGGCAAACAGCGGCATGATCTCCGCACGATGCGCATCCATGTTCTGGAGCCAATGCTCGGCGGTGCGCTGGTAATGCGTGCCGTCGACCTGCCAGTCGCTGACCAGTTTCAGGTTGTCTTGGAACTGCATCAGCAGGTCGTGCGAAGGCATTTGCCCTCCGGTGAAAAAATAGCGGCTCATCCAATCGGTGGGACCGCGCGAAACGAAGTGATACGACAGCCGGCGGTGCGTGAAAATATGGACGAAAAGCAGGCCGCCGGGTTTCAGCCATTGCGCGATGTTGGCGAGGAGGCGTTGGTAATTTTTCAGGTGCTCGAACATTTCGACGGACACCACGCGATCAAATTGTCCCGGGGCGATCGTGAAGCGGTTGATGTCGCACGTGATGACCTCGAGATTGGCAAGGCCGCGTTTGCGTGCCTCTGCATCGATGAATTCTTTCTGCGTCCCCGAGTTCGAAACGGCGGTGATCTGCGAATGCGGGAAACGTTCGGCGTTGTAGAGCGCCAGTGAACCCCACCCACAGCCGAGTTCGAGGATGCGTTGCCCGTCGGTGAGTTGAGCCCGCTCCGCGTAGAGCGCGAGCATCGCCTCCTCGGCTTGGTCCAGCGATTCCACCCCATCCGAATAAAGGCAGCCGGAATACTTCAGGCGTTTGCCGAGGCACCTTTGATAAAACGCCGTCGGCACCTCGTAGTGCTGTTCATTCGCCGCGCCGGTTTGTTCCGCGAGCGGCCGGGATCGCAGGTCATCGACATACGCGCTCCGGACATACCGGGGAGTTTCCTCGCGAACGCGCTGGGCGAGCAATCGACGGATGCCGATGCGGATGACCCAATCGGGCAGCAGGTTTTTTTCGAGGAGCGTGTCGATCATGCGGAGGGTTTTTTTGGAAACCAGGGGATGAAGGCGCTCGTTGTCCGCTGGTAACGGCGATAGGCATCGCCGCGGCTGCGCAGGCTTTGTTCTTCAGTCATGGGTATTCCTGTTACGCGCAGCAGCAGCCAGAGGATGCTGGCAGGTCCGATAATCCCGAGGCATCCCCAGGGCGACGCCAGGGCGAAGACAAAGTACGCCACCCAGACGAGCCATTCGAAAAAATAGTTGGGGTGACGGCTGAAATGCCAGAGTCCCACGTCGCAGACTTTCCCCTGCGAATCCGGGCGGCGCTTGAAAGCGGCCAGCTGGGCATCGGCCGACGCTTCCCCGATCATCGCGATGATCCAGAGCACGCCGCCCGCGATTTCCAGCGGGTGGAAAGCCGGGTCGGGATTGAGGGAGATCACCAGGAACCCGACGCCCAGCGCGATCACCGATGCGGCCTGCATCTGGAAAAACCCGAACATCTTCAACGCGAAGTTTTGCGCCCAGTCGCTACGCAGCTGTTGGTAGCGGCCGTCCTCAACCGGGTGATGGGCGGCGATGCGGATCCACAAATGTGTGCCGAGCCGCAGGCTCCAGACCACGACCATCGATGCGATCACGGCGCGACGCCCGAGCCAGCCAGGACCGGCCAGCGCGTAGAAAATTGCCGTCAAGCCGAACGCATACGACCACGCGATGTCGACGATCCCGTAATTATCCAGATGGCGGGCCCAAAGGTAGATTCCCGCAAACGACAGCGACAACGCACAGAAGGTAAGGATGACAATGCTGACGGTGGTCACGGCACCGGATGATTCGTGGGATCGTCGACTTTGGATGCAGCCGCTTTTGCCGCTTCAGACCGGATGCGTGCTACTTCCCGGAGCGTGGTGCGCGAGGTGTAGTAGATCACGACGATCCACAGCGGTGCGATCAGCGCCCAAACCACGGTCGCATGGTAGAGCGTCGTGTCGAAGCGGTGGATCAATTGCGCCGGATCGTTCCACAGCAGCTGCCACATCAGTTCGGCCGTTTCGCGGACGCGCATTCGCGGATGCGTCGTGCCAAAAAGGCGGTCACCCCAAAGCCAGCAATAGTAGATGGTCGTCAGATGAATCGGGAAACACAGGTAGTTGATGACTTGAATGATCGGCTGGTTCAGTCGGAGTGCCACGCCGGCGATGAAGCAAAACAGGGAGGTCACCCCCAACATCGGGTACAGCGCGAGCGCGCTGCCTACCGCGATGGTCAGGGCGATTTTCTCCGGCGTGATGCCCTGGGTAAGTTGCGCGACGAAAGGGTCGCGCACCCGGCGTTGCCAGAAGGTGCGTGTCGCGGGGGTGGAAGGTGCAGCAATAGCCACCGGGCGAAACTACCCGGGGAATTTCCGGATGGGAAGTCGCGCGGGGAAATAATTCAACGGCTCATCCAAGCTCCGGCGACGACGATGATCCCGACGGCAGCCAGGCACATTCCGAGTCCGCCGCCGCCTTCACGCCGCATGACGAGAAGCTGGGAGGTCCCGCCCGCCGGTGCCGGACCGGAAAGTTCGGCCAGGCAGTAGGCCGCCATCGCGATGTTGCCGAGCAGCATGATCGCGAGAAACCATGCAATGCGGGCGAGTGACGACGTCTGTTTCCAGCACACCCAAACGAAAAAAGTCAGGAATCCCCAATACGCATCGAACAGGGTGGCGATAAACCACGGGTGACTGGCGACGTCACCGGGCACCGCGAAGAGGGGACACCGGTAACTGGCCCAGCTCGTCACGCCGAGCATCGAGATCAGAATGAGGAGAAATAGTCCCCGCAGCAGGAGGATCATGGCGAGGGCCGTGGGGATGAGGAAATTTCCGGGACGCGCACCAAGCTTCAGAAGGAAACGTTGTTCGCGCGGGTGTGGAGCGTTTGGACGACGGAGATGTTGCGCATGGCGAATGCCGCCTGGCAGTAGCCGAGATAGTAACTCCATTTTCGAATGAAGCGTTCATCGAAGCCGAGCGATCGCACTTGCTCGATGTTCGCGCGGAACTTCGCCTCCCAAGCGCGCAGCGTCTGGACGTAGTCGCGGCCCAAGTCGTCGACTTCGTGCAGGACGAAGCCACCGCTCCGGGCCAGCAGATCGTTGACGCGATTGAGGGAGAGCAAAAGCGACCCCGGGAAAATGTGTTTCTGGATATAATCGACGCCGTGGCGGAAGTTTTCGTAACGCGAGTCGGGACAGGTGATGAATTGCAGCGCCAGAAGGCCGTCGCGTTTCAAGACCCGGTCGATGGTCGCGGTGAAGTCCGGAAGATAGCGGTGGCCGATCGCCTCCATCATTTCGATCGAGACAATCTTATCGAACGTCCCGTCGAGATCGCGGTAATCGCGGATTTGCACGTCCACCCGCTCCGAGAGCCCCGCCGCGGCAACACGCTGACGCGTCATCTCGAACTGCTGCTGCGAAATCGTCACCGTCGTCACCCGGCAACCGTAGGTTTTCGCGGCGTGAATTGACCATCCGCCCCAGCCACTGCCGATTTCGAGCACATGGTCCCGGGAATTGAGCCTGAGCTTGCGGCAGAGCGCGTCGTTTTTCTCCCGTTGGGCTTCCTCCAACGTGCAACCGGGGACGGTCCACTTCGCGCCGGAATACATCATCGAAGGATCGAGCATCAGCCCGAAAAAATCGTTCGAGAGATCATAGTGCTCGCTGATGTTGCGCCGTGCGGTCGTGCGGGAATTAGGGCGGAGCAGATGGCCGAGGCGGTTGGCGAAGCGGAAAAGATTCAGGGCGACCGAACGGGCACGCTGTGACCCTGAGAGAGTTGGTGCCTGGTCGATGTTGAGAATGAACCACGCGACCAGCGCGGTGAGATTCGGCGTTTCCCAGTCCCCATCGACGAATGACTCGCCGAAACCGATGTCGCCGGACAGCACGCATTTTTTGAAAAACGCGTCGCGCTTCACGCGAAGGTGGGCCGCGGTCGGGATGCCGGGCGGGAGCGGAGAGCAGGCGGCTCCACTGGGTTGGCCGAAGTCCCGTGCGGAGCCGTCGGGCAATTCGACCCGAAGATGTCCGAGTTTCATTTCCGCGAAAGCGCCGAGGAGGGCATTGCGGAAAAATGAAGGACGGGCGCGTTCGACAAGGACGGGCGCTGCGGTGGAGGCGGAGGCAGACGGATGATTCATGGGAGCTTGGCAGGTTGAGCGGGGACGATGGAAAGGTGAGGGCGGTAGAGTTCGCGTTGGTCGGTTGCGCGGCTGGCTTTGGGAAACCACGGGACGCGTTTCATCCAAAGCAGGAGGGCATGCCAGTGAATGAGGGTGATGACCTGCAGGGTGATCAGCGGGTATTTCAAGGTGCACCACGCGAGGCGCGCCGCGGTTAGTTCGCGTCGAGTGCCGGAGAGGACGCTCGTGAGCGTTCGCTCGGCACCGACGTAGTCATCGATTTGAACCGAGAGCTTTTCTCCCAGGGGGCGCAGCGTGAAGTCGAACTCGGCGTCGACATCGGAGTAGGGTGACACGTAGAAAAATTTCGGAACGCGCAGGCGAAATTCTCCGGCGCGGGCGGCCTTCGTCTCCGGGCCGAGGAAGTAAGGCTTCATCTCCTTGAACGTGTTTGTGACCTCGGAGATTGTGGCCACCAGTTCACCCGCGGCGTCGTAGCAGAAATAGAACGAGACGGGGTTGAACAGATAACCAAAGACGCGGGGAAGGGTGACGAGCACGACCCGACCACCGTCCAGATCAACCCCGCGGTCCGCAAGAAACGAAACCACGCGGTGCTTCAGCCCCTGCGGAGTCGCGGCGAATTGCGGGGTGGTTTCCGCGGGATTGTGCGGGCGGTCGGTAGTCGGAAAAAAGTCGTGGTCCCGAAACGAGTAGAGGTTCGTGCGGTTGACGGAAAAGAGCGGCAGCTTGCGGTGGAGCGTGCCAAGTTCATCGAGGTCGATGGCGAACAGAAAAATGCGGTAGAGAAACCGATGTTGGCGCGGAGAAAAACGCTCGTGGAGAATCCGACATTCGTAGAGGGAGGAATGCATGCTGGGTGCCAGACTCTGCTACGGGCCAACCGCTTTCGCGGACGCGCTTATTTCGTCGCAGTGGGTGCTTGGCGGCCGCCGCACCTGCACCTCCCATGCCACGGTTTACGGTGAAATCGAATGAGCCGGCAGTGATCCCGCGGTGGTCCAAGGGTCGCGTCCCAGGATCAGTTGGCTGACTCCGGCAGCGCTGAGCAGGCCGTCCTCATGGAACCCGTGGCGCTGCCAGGCGCCGGCGAAATAGGTTTCCGTGGTACCGGTTGCCGAACGATTCAGCGCCGGGATTTCTGCCTGGGCACGGACCGCGCCCAAGGAGAACAGCGGATGCTCGTAGTCGATCCGGCGAAGGACCTTTTGGGGAGCGATTGATTCCGGCCGATTGATCGTGACGAAATAATTTTCCCGGTCCGAAACCCCTTGCAGCGAATTCATCCAATAATGCGTGGCGGTGGAAACCGCGTGCCGGTCCCGATTGATTTCGTAGTTCCAACTCGACCAAGCGAGGCGGGTGCGGGGCATGACCGATGCGTCGGTATGAAGCGTCGCGACGTTTGGCTGATATTTGAATTCACGCAGCAATCTCGCTTCCGACGCGCGCGCGTCGCCGAGGAGGCGCAGCGCCTGGTCGCCGTGGCAGGCGAGGATCACGTGATCGAAATTCTCCGTGGCGCCGCGCGAGGTGGCGATCGTCACGCCACCCGCGGTGCGGGTGACTTCGGTGGCGGCCTCGCCCAGTCGGATCCGCTCGCGCCACGGAGTGGTTATTTTCTCCACGTAGGTTTTGGCGCCGCCCTGGACGGTCCACCAGGGATGTTGCGTGTCCAGTCCGAGGAAACCGTGGTTGTGGAAGAAACGCAGGAGCGACGTCGCCGGAAACGCGAGCATCTGCTCCGGCGGTGTGCTCCAGACGGCGGAGCTCATCGGTACGAGGTAGAGATGGAAAAAATCCTCGCCGTAATCGCGGCGTTTAACGTAGGCCCCGAGGGTTTCGTTGGCTGTTCCCGGTTCGCTGAGCGCCGCGACTGCTTCACGGTTAAAGCGGTTGATCGCGGCCAGCATCCGGTAGAAGCGCGGGCGAAATAGATTCCGGCGCTGGGCAAAGAGGTGGTTGAGTGAGGAGCCGCAGAACTCGAGGCCGCTGTCCGCATGCCGCACACTGAACGACATCTCGGTTCGCTTGATCGGCACGTCCAGTTCGGTGAACAGTCGCGTGAGGAGAGGGTACGTGACTTTGTTGAACACCATGAAGCCGGTGTCGATCGGCACGGAGCGGCCGGTTCCGGGCTCGCGGGCGGTGACGGTGTTCGTGTGACCGCCCACGTAGTTGTTCTGCTCGAAAAGCGTGAGCTCGAAGTCGCGTTGGAGAAAGTGAGCGCAGCCGAGTCCGGCGATGCCGGTGCCGATGATTGCAAGTTTAGCCATGGAGCGAAGCGGACTCCATGACTACGGATGACGCGCATCGCCGGACGCATCGCCCACCGAGCAGCCTCGTACTGGTCACCGGCGGCTTACGTTTGCGGCGGGGTCGAAGCTGAAGGCGGTACGGCCGAGGGGGCGCACGGCGGAGATTCCGACTCGGCGGCGTGTTGATGAAGGGAGGGATCTTCCGCCCGGCGGGGGATGGGGAGATGCGCGGCATTCACAGTCGCGACCGCGAGCGCAGCGGCCGTTGGAACCACGCGACGCAGCGCGGAATACTCGGGGTGAACCGATGCTGCCCGTTGCGCGGCGGCGACCGAGGCCGCGTGCTCGGCGCGGGTGCCCTCCTCGAGCACGGACACCGGCACGGGCTTCAGTCCCCAAATGAAACCGGTCCACGAGAGAATCTTCAGGCCGTAGTAAGTCGCATCGATTTCCCACCAGTAGAATCCATTGCGCGTGGAGCTCTGGTAGCGGTGGTGGTTGTTGTGCCAGCCTTCGCCGAGCGTGATCAGGGCGAGGATAAAGCTGTTGCGCGAATCGTCGTCGGTCTTGAAGCGGCGTTTGCCCATGAGGTGCGCCATCGAATTGATGCAGGCCGTACCGTGAAAAAGGACCGTGGTGCTGATGAAGAATCCCCACACCAGCAGCTGTGGCCCGTTGGTGTTGAATCCCGGAGCGAACCGTTCGAGTGCGAAACCCGTTAAGAACAAGGCCGCGGCGAAGAGCACCGGGACCACAAGATCGAAGCGGTTCAGAAACACCAACTCGGGATATTTCGCGAGGTCCTTGATTTTCGAATAGTCAGTCGGGAAATTGCGGCGACTGGTGATCCAGCCGATGTGCGACCACAGAAAGCCGTGGACATGAGGCGAGTGCGCGTCGTCAGGTCCGTCGGAATGCTGGTGGTGGTGGCGGTGATGGTACGCCCACCAGAGAGATCCGCGCTGAACCGTGGTAACCGCGAAAACGGCGAGGAGGAATTGCCCAAACCGGCTCGTGCTGTAGGTTTTGTGTGAAAAGTAGCGATGGTGGATGCCGGTGACGGCAAACATGCGAATGAAGTAGAGGGCAATCGCGGCAATGACCGCAACCGGACTCCAGCCCACCCAGATTATCCCTAGGCAACCCAGATGCAGGATTACGAATGGAAGCACGCGCATCCAGTCGACCTTATCCGGCTCATTGCGCATCTTTTCTGCGCCACCGGGGCAATAATCTGAATCGACCCACTGAACAAGCGCCGTGGAGCAGCGGCGAATTAGACCGGGTCGGGAGG
>JBDSSU010000557.1:0-4708 GCA_039928635.1 Opitutaceae bacterium
TTGGCGGCGATGGCGGTCCAGATGGGCTCAATTTCTTTGTACGCGGCAGGATCGCCGCCTGGCATCAGCGACGGGCCGAAGCGCGCGCCTTCTTCGCCGCCCGAGACGCCGGAGCCGACGAAGCGAAGGCCTTTGGCGGCGAGCGCTTTTTCGCGGCGGATCGTATCCGTCCAAAGCGCATTTCCACCATCGACGACGATGTCGTTTTGTTCGAGAAGGGGAACGAGGCCGTCGATGACCGCATCGGTCGGCTTTCCGGCTTGGACGAGGATGATCATTTTCCGCGGCTTCGCGAGGGAGGAGACGAACTCCTGGAGCGTCTTGGTCCCGACCACGCCACCGGGAGTGTTCGGATTTTCGGCGACGAACTTTTCGGTCTTTTCCGTGGTGCGGTTGTAAACCGAAATCTGGAAGCCGTGGTCGGCGATGTTGAGCGCGAGATTCTGACCCATCACGGCAAGTCCGATGAGTCCGATGTCAGAGTGGGATTTGGCCATAAGCGAGCGAACCCCTAGCGGGCGGGGCGCGCAAGACCAAGCTGTTTTTGCAGCAAGCCGGCCTGCGGCACCAAATCGCCGCGCGGCTTACCGTGCGCCCTTGGGGAGGGTCTGCTGCTTGACGCCGTAGCTGTCTTTCGCCGGGAAAAACGGGGCGATCTTTTCGACGATCGGGGTCATCCACTTCGGCTCGTTCCGCTCGTAGATCCAGTTGAACCCGATCACCGAGAGCGTGAACAGCACGACCATGATCAAAACCAGCTTGTTAACCTGCGCCACTTTCCGAAGCACGATGATGACGACCACCAGGGCCAGCATCACCAAGCCGATTTTCACCCAAACGTCAGCGGGGATGTCCTTAAGTTTGTCGAGCGTCGTCGCCGCGGCTGCGAAGAAAATCATGGGCCAGAAGGAAGCGGCTCCCCGTCCCCGAGACGAGCGGAAATCGTCCGGTACCGGAAACTACCCGGTTTTCGATGGGCCGGGCGGTATGCCAGCAGAATGGTCGCCGCGCGTGGCACAATTGATCCACGCGGTCGCACCGCTGACGTAGTGCTCCCGTTTCCAAATCGGCAGGCGCGCCTTCGCCTCATCGATGATGTAGCGACAGGCATCGAAGGCGGCTTCCCGATGTTCGGCGGTGACGCCCACCCAAACCGCCGCGTCGCCCAAGCGGAGATGACCCACCCGATGCACCCCAGCGGCGGCGACGAGCGCAAATTTCTCCCGGGCCTCGACGAGGATTTTCTCCCCCTCTTTTTCCGCCAGCGGCACATAGGCTTCGTACTCGAGCGACTCGACGCTCTGGCCTTCGTTGTGATTACGCACCCAGCCTTCGAAGGTCACGCAGGCCCCCGCGCGCTCGTCGAGCAACTCCTTCTGCAGAGCCGCGGGATCCAGGGGCGAAGCGGCGATCTTGAACATCGCTCAACCTCCCGCCACTGGCGGAATAAAAACCACGCGATCGCCCTCGCCCAATGCCGCATCGCCGGCGACGAACGCATCATTGACGGCGGCCCGCACCCGATCGCCGGTTAAGGTGAATCCATGACGTGCCCGCAGCTCCTCGTACAAGGCGTTTGGGGTCGCCGCAGCGGTGGTGAGTTTCTCGTCCGTCAGCCCGCGCTGCTCCCGGAGGATGGCGAAATATTGCACGTGAAGGGTTCGCGTCATGTGGCGTGATAATCGCTCTTGCCACCGGTTTTTTCCAGCAGGCGCACGTCTTTGATCACGATGCCGTGGGAAACCGCCTTGCCCATGTCGTACAACGTCAGCGCCGCGATCGTCGCCCCCGTCAGGGCTTCCATTTCGACGCCGGTTCTTCCGTGAGTCTGCACCCGGCAGTGAATGCTCACCTCGGCGCGCGCGGCGTCGCTCTCGATCGTGATCTGACAATCATCCAGCCCGAGCGGATGGCAAAGCGGGATCAGTTCACCCGTTTTCTTTGCGCCCATCACGCCAGCGAGAATCGCGGTTTGGAAAATCGGCCCCTTCTTGGTCGCAATTTCGCCATCGCGGAGCAGCGCCGCCAGGGGGGTGGGCAAGGCCACGACCGCGACCGCGTGAGCCGTGCGCTTCGTCACCGGTTTGTCGCCGACGTTGACCATCGCCGGCCGATTCTGCGCATCGAGGTGGGTAAACATGGAGCAACGACTAACGACGAATGTCGGATGACCAATCGAAAATTCGCGTCAAACCCACGGCCGGAAAAGCGCGACATGACCCGCGGGAAATTGGGTCTGCTCCGCTGGCAGCTCGACGAAGCCGTCCGTGCCCACGAGGCCGCCGAAATCGCCCGAGGTATTCGTCGCCTCCGGCGTCGCGAGCAGTTCCGCCTGCGGCCCGGTCGAAAGTTTCACCGGGAGCAGACACGCCAGTTTCGGCTTGAACACGAACGGCACGGCCAGCGCCACGTTCCGCGGCGCGATCGGCTCGATCCCGCTCGCCTGCGCCAGGGCCGGCAGGACGTAGCGGTGCAAGCAGGTGTACGAGGACACGGGATTTCCCGGCAAGGCGAAGACCGCGGTCTTCCGTTTCGTCATTCCGAACCAGAAAGGTTTTCCCGGACGTTGCGCGACGCCGTGGAAAATTTTTTCGACGCCCTGCCGGTCAAGTTCCTCCGGAAGAAAATCGAATTTCCCCTTGGAGACGCCGCCCGTCACGAGAACGACGTCGAACTCCGCCAAAATGTGCCAGAGCAGATGCTCGATCTCGTGTCGCATGTCGCGGAGATGGAATCGCTCGACCCGCGAATAGCCCGCGGCGATCAGGGCCGCGCGCAACGCGTGATCGTTGCTGCGCCGAATCTGGTGCGCGGCGACCTCAGCCCCGACTTCGACGAGCTCGTCCCCTGTCGCGATCACCGCGATTTTCGGGATCTGGCTGACCCGGAGCGCGACTTGGCCACACGCCGCCGCCACCGCGATTTCCCGGCCCGTCAACCGCACGCCCGCGCGCACGATCGTTTTGCCGACGGAGTAATCGCTACCGCGACGGTGGATGGCGTTCCCGCTGAGAAATTGCGCCGCGGATTCGTGGAGCGTGACGCCAGCCTCGTTATCGTTGCGCGTCGTTTCCTCGTAGGGGACCACGCAGTCCGCGCCTTCGGGCAGCACGGCACCCGTCATGATTTCGACGCAACTGTCCGCCGCCGCGGCGAGGGAAAAAGGTCTCATCCCGGCCGCCTGGACTCCCTGAATCCGAAAGATCCGCACGCCGGCCGTGATCGCCGCCGCCCGCAGCGCGAAGCCATCCATCGTGACGCGGTCGAATGGCGGCAGATCGCGATCCGCCCGGATCTCGCTGCGCAGGGCGCGCCCGTGCGCGGCTTCCAACGGGCAATCCTCGCGTTGAAAGGGCGCGATGTTTTCGAGGATGAGTTTCTCGGCCTCGACGGGAGTGAGCATCCACGAAAGCCTGAAGGCACGGACTCGTCCGCGCACGAAAAAAGGCCGTCGCAAGACGGCCTGTGGGGCAGCAGCCTCGAGCTGCGGAGCCTGTCAGGTCTTCATTATTTTTCGGCCTGCCGGACGTTTCGCGACGAGGCCTTTCCCGCCGGGGGATTTGGCGGCGCGACTTTTTGCGGCTGTCATGCGTCCGCCTCTGCTTTTTTTAGCCATGTTTCGAATCTCCTGTTTTGGGGGTTGGATGTAAGCCTCGAAGCCGAAGTGGCACCGGGCGGGCACGGTCTTTGACCCGTCTTGGCCTGAATCGTGCCCGCGCTCGCCCGCGCGGAGATGTTCCTCGCGAAATCGTCATTTCATGGTTGGTTGGGTAACGCTCATGCCTGACCTCCGCGACCAGTTTACCCGGCCATTGCGCGATCTGCGCATCTCGGTCACGGATCGCTGTAATTTCCGCTGTCCCTACTGCATGCCGAAGGAAGTTTTCGGCGCGGGGTATCAGTTTCTGCGCGATCCCCAGCTCATGAGCCTCGGCGAGCTCACGCGGATCGCGAAAGTGTTTCGCACGCTTGGCGTCGAAAAAGTCCGGCTGACGGGCGGCGAACCCTTGCTCCGCGCCGACGTGCCAGAGTTGATCCGCGCTTTAAAACAGGACGTTGGTGTTCCCCAAGTCGCGCTGACGACCAACGGGTGGATGCTGGAGAAGCTCGGCCCGGCCCTGCATCGTGCCGGCCTCGACCGGCTCAACGTTTCCGTCGATTCGCTCGACGACGTCACCGCGGGAAAACTCAACGGGCTGGGTTTTAGCGTCGCGCGCGTGCTGCGAGGCATCGACGCCGCGGCCGCGCTGGGTTTTCGGATCAAGATCAACTGCGTCATCCAGCGCGGCGTGAACGACGGCGAAGTCCTGGCGCTCTGCGAATTTTTCCGTGCGCGCGGCCATGCGTTGCGCTTCATCGAATTCATGGACGTTGGAAACACCAACCACTGGAACGCGGAGCGGGTGGTTCCGGCGAAAGAGCTGGTGGAGCGGATCGGCGCGGTCTGGCCGCTCGAACCCATCGGGCCCGCCTATCGGGGAGAAGTGGCGGCGCGTTATCGTTATCGCGACGGCCGCGGAGAGATTGGCGTGATCAGTTCGGTGACGGAGCCGTTTTGCCGCGACTGCCATCGCGCCCGCCTCTCGGCCGACGGTAAACTCTACACCTGCCTTTTCGCTTCGCTGGGTTGGGACGTGCTCGGCGCCTTGCGGGCCGGAGCGGATGACGCGCAACTTCAGAAATATCTCACGCGCGTGTGGTCGGGAAG
>JBDSSU010000558.1:0-4277 GCA_039928635.1 Opitutaceae bacterium
CCTTGCTTAACATCCGACCAGCGATTGGCCGCCCGATGCGTTGGTACAGCGGTACAGTTGCTACAAACAAGCGGCGCGGTTGAGGGAGTTGCCCGAAGCGCGATGGCAGAGTGAAGCGCCTGTTCAACGCAAGACGCGGCGATAGGACGCTAAATACAACTGGGAGCCCGCCGCCGTTGCGAAGCTGGCTGGCGATTGGCCGCCGAAGCCGTAGCAAATGCGAAGCCGATCACCGACGCACTGATAGATCGCGGGAATCGTTCGGCCGGTGTTGGTGCCGCGCTCCCCGGTGAAAAACAGCAGGGGAAACTCCACAGGATTTTTCGCGGTGAAGACGCCTTCGTCGATGATTTCGCCGTCGAAACAGACCGCGTAATGTTCGGCGGCAAGCTGCAGCGTGGTTTTTGCAGCGACCAGTTCCGGCGCCGATTCGCCCTCGAACTCAGCGCGCGTCATTCGCCAGAAACCTTCGAGCGGTGATGCAGTGGGGCTCATGCTAAGGGGCGATCTCACCGTTGAATCTCAGGCCACGGCACAGTGGACAGGTCATTGGCTGAAGTTTGTAGATCGATGCCGTGTCATCGACGACGATGGGCGTTGGCTGACGCGCGCTTCTGATTGGCGGTCGAGTGATAGCGGTATCCCAATTTCGGAATCACTTCGACCCAGAGGGGCAAGTCGATCCCCACCCGTCGTGCGCTCGCGCCTAACTTGCCGAGGAGCACGCGGAGGTTGCTGGTGTCACCTAGGAAGCGGCGGCCAAGGATATCGTTATAGAGAGTATCATACGTCACCACTTGATCGACCGCATGAGCCAGCAGCTCGGAAAGTTCGACCTCACGTGGTGCGAGGCGGGCTACGAGGTCGCCGCGTGCCAGTTGCCGGTCCACCGGATCGATGCGAGCGCCGGCGAAACCGAATGGGGTGAGCAGAGGTTGGGAGGACGACTTGATGGACGGGATGCGTTTCGAAGCGGTTAAGAACTTCTGCAGGTATGCAACGAGCACTTCCATCCGCACCGGATCGCGCTGTACGAGGTCCGCCCCCAGCACGATCTGACGGGCTTCGAGCGCCGACGGCGAACCAGCTGCGACCAGCACCACGAGTTTGGTCGTGCCGGTCAAACTGGCGGCATTGAGCGCCCAAATAATCTCGTCCGAATAGCCGTCAAGAAGGCGTTGCCTCGCGATAACGATGGTGGGCCGGGTAATCCGAAGCAGTCGTTTGAAAGCTCTAACCGTATCGCATTCCGCCCATGGCCAGTCGCGACTGTCGCAAAGGGCCCCGAACGCCGCCCTTTCCCGAGGAGCATTCGATATCAGAACGATCACAGGGGGCCGCTCGTCGCGCAGCCGTTAAACTGGCAACGCGAGTGCGAGCTGAAATCCTCCGTTGCCGGGGCTGAGGGAAACCCCCAGAAATCCGCGACACTTTTGCAGGCCCCCGACAACACCGCGGGCGCTGATCGAGGCGAGAGGGCCGGAGTCGCCCTTTAGCCAAGCTTCCGCTTGGTCCCGCGAAAGCGATGGCCCCGCCGCCGTCATGGTAATGAGGACACCTCGATGACTCAGCAAAGCGGTCTTGCGGTTTGCCCAAAGAAACCCTCGAAAAGAAATCTCTTTCGCGACGACGTCGAGCCGGGCAATAGGCTGAACGCTGATGCCAACCGTCGTGTTTGTTTCAGCGCGACGCAGTGCCGCGCTCAAGAGGGGCGAGGCCATGAGCAAAAACTCGATGCCGGTCATGCCTTGGACGGAAAGATTCTCATCCGCCACGGTCGTGGTAAAATCGACGTCCTTATTCGCGGCTTCGGCCGAACTCATGCGGTTCGCGATGCCGATCGCCTGCCGCAATCCCGAGTCGATGACGGCGGGAGAAGAATCGCGCGTCGCGTAGGCTGATCCGAAAAAACTGTCGGCGACGATGACGGCGGCGTTCGCGGTCTTCCGGGCTTCTTCAAGGTTGCGGGAGAGTTGCGCGACGCCGGGGTCATTTCGGGCTCGGGATGCCGACCAAGTGGCAGCGCTCAAGAGATGAGCTTGGATGGTGGTGAGGAGATTCGCGGTTTGCAGCAAGGCATCGCGGGCAGTCTCTGACGCTACGAGTTCGACCTCCCGCTCCAAGCGCGCGGAATCAAGGGTGTGATGAATGACTTTGCTCTGCTGGATCAAATCGTGTTCGCGCCGCTGAGCACGGGTGCGCTCGATCCACCCCGGAATGCGCGCCTCGAATCCGAGGCGCGCCGGGAGCGGTTTCCCGATGAAATCGAAGACGTGGAGGGGAATCGTACGGCGAAGATTTTCGTTCGAATCGAAGGCGCTCAGGACGACATACCCGAGCGACGGGTCCGCGCGCTGGGCGTTTTCGACGAATGTGAGACCGTCCATTTCCGGCATGTGAATATCGACGATGCACAGGTCGAATCGACTGGCGGCAACGGCGGTCAACGCGTCGCGTGCGTGGGAGCAGCACACCACTTCGTAATCGCGCGCCAGGCGCAAACGGAGCGACGCTTGGATCTGGCGCTCGTCATCGACCACCAAGATTCGAGGAGTCAGAAAGTCAAGGGGCCCCGGGGTTATCACCGTGGTCAGCGTTGGCCGACGGAGTCGCTGTAGTCAAGAAGCGGATTTCTCCGAGTCTCGGTTGAGGGGCATTACGGGAAGGTCGACTGAGACAATGGTCCCATGGTTGAGCACACTTTCTACCAAGATCGTCCCCGCGTGCAGCTGAACGATTTTCTGGCATATCGTAAGTCCAAGCCCGAAGCCGCGGACCTCATCACCAAACTCTTTCGTTGTGAAGTACGGATCGAAAACTCGACTGAGATTCTCCGCAGATATCCCGCTGCCCTCGTCTGTGACCTGAAAACGCACCTTGCCACTTCCGGTCGAGCCGGCGGACACCTTGACCTTTTCGCCGGGGCCAGACGCGTCAATTGCATTATTTACGAGGTTTCCAAGGACGCGCTGGAGAAGAACCGCATCTGCGGTCAAGGTGACGTGATCATCTACTTGGAAAGCCAACGTAATTTTGCGGACAGCGGCACGCGAAGCCGTGACGTGCGCAACGTCTGCGAAGAGTGCTGCGATATCAACGGGTTCAAAACGGGGATCTAGTTGCTTCGAAAAAAACAAAGCTTCACTAACGTAATCGGTCATCATCCGAACCGAGCGGCTCGCTGTGGAATGTACATCGGCTTCAAGGCTATTAGGCGCGTAGTGGTTCTCCGTATGGATGAGGAACGACGACACCGGTGTGATGAGATTCTTGAGATCGTGCGCCAGACCGCGAGACAGCATCGCAAGGTGCTCCACGCGGGCTTGTGCAGCTGCCTGAGCGGTCAACCGCGACCGCGTGAGAATACTATCCATAAGCTCCGCTACGTTCTGAAACCTTCGAACCTCGGGGTACGTAAATGGCCAGGAAGTTGCTTTACGGCCGAGCGCGATCAGCAGGGATGGACTTTGAATTCCCTCGGGGCTAGCGACAATCAGCAGCCCAATGCAATTTTTTGCTAGAAAATTGTGGAGATCGGCTGAATCTGGTGTCTTCCGGCGGCGTTCGAGACTTTCAGGAGTTGCCCACCCAGCCGCACATAGGGCTAGATAAGCAGGTCTATTTTTTTCGAATAACAAATTTTGAGATTGGAAGTGTTCGCCCCGGTCGAAAAGCAGTGTGCCAAAACTGATTTGTGCTCGTTGTCCAAGCAATAAACCGAACTCCCGAATCAGCTTATCTGGATTAGGTTCTGACAGGGCGGCTTCTATGACTTTCCGACGCGTATTTGCAAGAGCCTGTTCGCCATCAAGATCAAGCCATGTCTTAGATTTTACATCTAACCAGAATGCCACTGAACCGAGCGCGATACTGCTCAAAAAAAACGAGGTTGTTTGAGGCAGAATTGTTTCTAGAACTTTCGTGGAATAAAAAACACCAACCGCTAAAAAAAAGAGAATCCCGATTCGTTGCGTAAGGGGATACAAAACTTGCTCCAAATCAAATACGCGGTAGAAAGCGATGGCCCATGCCGACAAAAGATATGCTGAAAAAACTACAACAATGCTTAGGATTCGGAACGAGGGGATTTGCAGAATGGCGCTCAGAAACGCTAGACTGACGGAGAAAAGCGTTGCTGCTCCTAAATTTAGTACAAAAAACTGCATTTCGATCCGTCTTATTCCCCGCTGCTTTTTCATCTGAGTCCATGTTAGGACTAGAAGAATCAAGAACGTAATTATCAGCGTAACGCCTCGGAAGGCGAATCCTGCGCCTCG
>JBDSSU010000559.1:0-2845 GCA_039928635.1 Opitutaceae bacterium
GCTCAATCGGACGAACCTTCGTCTGCGTCAGGACGTCGCTACCCGCGCGATTGCCATCACGGCGCGACCCGCGCCACGCGTCGCCGAAACTCCCGCGCCTCCGCCTCTCCCTAGTTCCCCTGTAACCATGAAACCCCAAAAAAAACTAACCCTCCTGAGTGCCTGGCTGGCCGTCCTCCTCACTCCCGGACAATCCGCTTCGGCGGCGGTCGCCCCCACCGCCGCACAGCTTGCCAAATTCGACCTAAACAAAAACGGAGTCCTTGATCCCGCCGAGCAAGCGGCGCTCGAGGCCGAAGAAAAAGCCAGCCCTGTCCAGCTCACGCCGTTCGAAGTGAATTCATCGCAGGACAAGGGTTACGCGGCGGCGAATACCCTCTCCGGCGGCCGAATTGATACGCCCCTGGATCTTAGTCCGGTTTCCATCCAAGTCATGACGAAGGAATTCATGGATGATTTCGGCATCGCCGATATGCAGGATGCCGCCCAGTGGACGATGAACGTGGATCTGCCCAACTTTGGCGGCGATGGCCCCTTCGGCGGCAATCGCAACGAGTTCAACATCCGCGGGGCGGGCGTCGGTGGCGCTTATCCGATTCGCGACGGCGTCACGCAATTCTTCGTGGCGGACGGCTACAACTCCGAGCGTTTCGAGGTTGTGAGCGGTCCCAATGCCGGCCTGGCCGGGTCGGGTAATTCCGGCGGCTTGGTGGCCAGCTCCAGCAAGCGGTTGCGCTACAATTCCGTTACAACGAGCGTGAAGACGCGTTTGGATAGCTTCGGTGGTTATCGCGGGGAGCTCGATTATAACTTCGCCAAAGACCGTTTTGGCGTGCGCGTGAGTGTGCTCCACCAGAACGTCAAAAACGTCCAGGAGGGTGTCGAGCTCAAGCAGAATGCCATCACTCTACGGGCGGAACTCAAGCTGACCAGCAAGACCAACCTGAGCTTCCAGTTCGAGCGAAGCGGGGAGTGGAACACCCAGTATCGGCGTACCTACAACGACCAGCAGAACCTCTGGGACCGCACCACCGTGAATCAGAACAACTCCGTGATCGCCAACACTGCGGCCGCCGGCATCAGCGTGATCAGCGCGACCAACGATCGTCTCGTGTATAATTTCGCCACGAAGAGCCTGATTAATTATCGCAGCGCTGCTCAGTACCAGACCAATGGTTCAGGCTACAGCATTCCATGGGAGGGCAACCCCAACATCCCCACCGAGTGGGCCGGGGGTGCCAACCTGCTCAAAGGCTTCGACAAGAAATTCTGGCTCGGGCCGGCGGATGATTTCGCCGACCGCGACCTCAATTCCAGGTCGTTGGTGCTCGATCATTCGTTTTCCCCCAATTGGACGGCGCGTCTGACTTGGTCGGGCAGCGATACCGATAATGACACCTACTGGGGCGACTTCTCCGCCCCCACCCAGTACCGCATCGATATCAACAAGCTCCTCCCTGACGGCACGCCCAACCCCAAGTTCATGAAAGCGTACAGCGAGTGGGGTGGGGGTGGGAGCCAGTATCAGCAGAATACCAACCGTGACTATGTTGCCGAGATGACGTATCGCTTTTCCGCACCGCGCTTCTTCGATCTCCAGCAGACATTCAATGGCATCTATAGTTACCGGTCGGGACCCTATGAGGCTTGGTCCCGTACGTGGCGCCGGAACAACAATCCCGCGCAGCTCGATCCCCTCAACAATGTGAACGCGCTCAACTTGCGCACCTACTACGATGACCCGAAGCCCCTCATGCAGCCCATCATCACTCAGGCGGCCTTGAACGCCATGATGCCCGGCACGACCTGGGGCAATTACGGCAGCGCGGGATGGCACGCCGATAACATAAGCAAAACCAACAGTGGGGCCATCTTCTCCACGACCTCGTTCTTCCGGGAACGCTTGGTAATCAGCGGCAACTACAAGAAGGATTACCTCCGGAACAGAAACAAAGGCGGCATCAGCATCAATGGTAGCAACAGTGACCCCAACAACAACTACAAGCGGTATGTGGGCGCGCTGAACCCCGCCACCGGGCTTAATGAGGACGGCTACGCGACCATCGTAAACAACGATATCGCCTCCAAAGCTTATGGCGTAGTGGGCACTCCGTTTCCGGCGAGCTGGGCGCGCGAGGGCAACCTCGTACAGCGCTGGCTCAGCCCCATCAAGCTCGTGTGGAACTACTCGGAAAACAACCGCGCGACCGGCGCTGGCCTTTTCTACACCGGCGCGGAACCGGAGGCGCCCTTCGCGACGACCACCGACTACGCGGTGCGTTACTCGATCCCCGGCGGCAAGGCTTACTTCGAATTCCGCCGGTACTTCACCGAGAATGTCGGCAACCTGGGCACCATGGCAAACGGCACCCAAATCCAGAACATTTGGATAAATCTCGGCTACACCGACCCCGCCAAGACCGCTTTCGCATCCAACCAGTACCGCGACACTTCGGACCGCGATCTTTCCGGCACCGAGATCACGTTCACGGCCAATCCAACAGCCAATTGGACCATGAGCGCGAACTACGGACATCCGCGCGTGCAGACCGTCAACGAGCGGTTTTATCTTCGCCAATACCTCGCCGAGAACCTTAAGGAATGGCAGGCGGGCGCGCTCCTGGCCGATGGCGCCACCGTTCCCGGCACCAACCGACAGATTGTCAGCCAGACGGCAATCCAAACCGCGATCTCCCAGATCGAGGACGGCCTCAATGGCCTGACATCCGGTACGATCGGCAACGGTCCGCTCCATCGCGGCTCGGTCAATACCCGCTATAGTTTTCGGGAAGGGAAACTGCGGGGTCTCGCCCTCACCGGCGGTGTCAGCTGGCGCGGCAGCGCC
>JBDSSU010000560.1:0-18950 GCA_039928635.1 Opitutaceae bacterium
GGTACTCCCAGCGGTCAAACGGTGATCAACACGGCGAGTGGCGTGATGACCGCGGACGGCGGCACGCTGACCTTGGGCACCGGAACCAACACGGTGGCGAATGCCGGCACGGTGCAGGCAATCAACAACGGCATCGTCAACCTCGCGGGGACCATTTCCAATCTTTCCGGCAACGCGCTCACCGGCGGCACTTGGCGCGCGGCGAGCGGGGGCGACATTATCTTCCAAGGCACGACCGACGCCATCGCGACCAATGCCGCCAATCTCGTCCTCGATGGCGCGGGGAGCACGATCCAAACGCGCACAGGCCCGAGCAGCACTTACCAGCAGCTCGAGCAAACGCTCACGACCAACAATGGCTCGCTTGCCGTGCTTGGAAACCGGGACTTCGCAGCCACCAACGCACTCACCAACAACGGCACGCTCCAACTCGGCGGCGGCGCACTTTCCTCCCCGGCCCTGACCAATAATGCGTCCGGATTGCTCACCGGTTTCGGCACCGTGAATGTTCGCCCCACGAATGCCGGCACGATCGAAGCCGCGGGCAGCACGCTCACTCTGGTCAATGGAATTTCCGGATCCGCGGGAACGGTTCGTGTGCTGTCGGGAGCCACGATGAACCTCTCCGGCGGAGCTTCCGGCACGACGGCGGGCAGTCTCGTCCAGGACGGTACGCTCTCGCTCGGAACGAACAACGTCACCGTTTCCACCAGTTACACCAACGCGAACTTCGGTTCCGGAAACAGCTTTAATGCGCGCGCCGGCGTCACCGGCTCCGGTCAGATCCTCGCCGGCGGCGATGTCGGCCAAGCCATCACCGGGGCTCAGGTCGTCAATGGCACCACCGCCAACGCGGTTCTGAACCTGGGCAATTTCCGCGAGGGCCAGCTGGTGTCCGCGACCTTCAATGTCGCCAACACGGGCACGAATGGCCCGGAACTTCGCGGCGCGCTGCAGACCTCCGTCAACGGCGCCAACATCACCGACCCGCGACTCACCGGTTCGGGTGTCACCGCCGGTAATTTCGATCCGATCGCCGCCGGCGCTTCCCGCTCGTTCACAGTTAACTTCGACGGCACCACCGCCGGCGCGATCACCGGCCAGAGCGTGCATGTCGCGAACAACTTCGACAACGTCGCCGATCAAAGCCTGCAAATCGTGGGTGGCGGGGTTTTCCGCGCGGCCCAAGGCAGTGCCTCCCCCGATCCGATGAGCCTCGGCAACGCGCGCGTCGGCGGCACGCTGGCAGGTAGTCTCGCGGTGACGAACGTCGCCGGCAACACGGGCGGCTACACGGAAACACTCGGCGCCACCATCTCCGGCACCAGCGGTGCCGCCTCCGCCAGCGGTTCAATAAGCGGCCTTGCCTACAACGCCGCGCCCAGCACGGCGATCGGGGTTTCCCTCAACACCGCCACTGCCGGCGTCAGGACGGGGACCGTCGACCTGGCGTATACCTCATCGGAAATCAACGGCAGCGGCTTGGGTACGATCAGCGTGGGCGCACAGACGGTCGACTTGAGCGGCACCGTCTACCAAGCCGCTCAAGCGGGCGTGGTGCCCGCGAGCCCGATCAATCTCGGTAATGTGCGTGTGGGCGGGACGCTCGGCACTAATCTTACCATCGCCAACGTCGCTCCGAACACCAGCGGGTTTACCGAAACGCTCGGCGGCAGCGTCACGGGTACGACGGGCGGTGCGACAGCGAGCGGCTCATTCAGTGGCGTGGCGCAGGGCGCGAGTTCGAATGCGATCAGCGTGGGCCTGAATGCCGGGTCCGCGGGAGCGCTTTCCGGTACGGCGACGCTCGGGTTCACCTCCTCGGAAATCAACGGCAGCGGGCTGGGCACGATCGGTGCAGGCTCGCAAGTTGTCTCGCTCACTGGCGCCGCCTATCGTCTCGCCGAAGCGAATCTCGGTACGCTTGCCTTCGGCAACGTGCTCCAGAACTCCTCGCAAAGCCGGTTCCTCAGCGTGAGCAATGGAGCAATCGCCGACGGGTATTCCGAGGGCTTGAACGCCTTGCTCGGCGCCTTCAGCGGCGGCAGTTCCGGTCTGCTCTCCGGCTCCGGTTCGATCACAAATCTGGCGGCCGGTCTGACGGACGCATCCGGCCTTTTGGTGACCTTGAACACCGGCTCGACCGGCAGCGTGACGGCGAACGTGCAGGTGATCCTCGCCTCGAACGGCGCGGGCACGAGCGGACTCGGTATCACGGCGCTGCCCTCGCAGAATGTGGCGATCGACGGGTTGATCACCGGCGTCGTCGGTTCGCTCGCCTCGGCCAGTTCCGCCACGCCGAACCCGGTCAATCTCGGCAATGTGCGCGTCGGCGCTGTCTCGCCGACCCAGGCGCTCACGATCTCCAACACCGCCGCCGGTCCGGCCGAAGGGCTGAACGCCTCCTTCACCGGAGCCAGCGCAGGATTGACGACGACGGGTTCGTTCGCGGGCCTCGCGACCGGCGCGACGAACAGCACAAGTCTCGTGGTCGGGATGAACACCGCGGCCGGCGGTTCGCGCAACGGCAGTGTGACGATCACACCCGTGTCGGACGGCAGCTTCAACAGCGGCGTGACGACGAACCTGACGCCGCAGAACGTCGCCGTCACCGGAGCCGTTTACCAAACGGCCCAGGCAGGGGTGTTGCCGGCGAGCCCGATCGATTTGGGCGCGACCCGGATTGGAGGGACGCTCGGGCAGGCGCTCACCGTCACGAACACGGCGCCGAACACCGGCGGGTTCACGGAGACGCTCGGCGGCAGCGTGACCGGAACGACGGGTGCGGCCAGCGCGGGCGGTTCGTTCGCAAGCGTGGCGCAAGGCACGAGTTCGAACGCCATCAGCGTCGGCTTGAACACCGCGACGGCGGGAGCGGTGACTGGCAGCGCGACGCTTGGCTTCTCCTCTTCAGAAATTAACGGGTCGGGTCTCGGCACGATCGGCGCTGGTTCGCAGACGGTAAATCTCACCGGTGCCGTCTATCAGGCGGCTCAGGCCGGCGTGCTGCCGACGAGCCCGATCAACCTCGGTAACGTGCACGTGGGCGACACGCTCGGGGCGAACCTCAGCGTGACGAACATCGCGCCGAACACCGCTGGGTTTACCGAGACGCTGGGCGGCACCGTGACGGGCACCACGGGTGGCGCGACCGCGAGCGGTTCGTTTAGTGGCGTCGCGCAGGGTGCGAGTTCCAACGCGATCGGCGTCGGCCTGAACACGGCGACGGCCGGAGCGCTTTCCGGTACGGCGACCCTCGGGTTCACCTCTTCAGAAATCAACAGCAGCGGTCTCGGCACGATCGGCGCGGGCTCCCAGGTCGTCTCGCTCACGGGAGCCGCGTACCGCTTCGCCGAAGCGAATCTCGGCACGCTGAATTTTGGCAACGTGCTGCAGAACTCGTCGCAGAGCCGGTTCCTCAGCGTGAACAACGGAGCGATCGCCGACGGCTTTTCGGAAGGCCTCAACGCGCTGCTCGGCAGTTTCAGCGGGACGAGTTTCTCGCTGCTTTCCGGCTCCGGCGCGGTGACGAATCTCGCAGCGGGGTTGACCGATGCCTCGGGGCTGTTGGTGACGTTGAACACCGGATCGACCGGCAGCGTGACGGCGAGCGTGCAAGTGATCCTCGCCTCGAACGGTGCCGGCACGAGCGGGTTGGGCATCACTGCTCTGCCATCTCAGAACGTCGCGATCGACGGGCTCATCACGGGTGTCGTCGGTTCTCTCGCCTCGGCGAGTTCCGCGACACCGAACCCGGTCAACCTCGGGAACGTGCGGGTCGGCGCGGTCTCTCCGACGCAGGCGCTCACGATCTCCAACACCGTCGCGGGCCCGGCGGAAGGATTGAACGCGTCGTTCACCGGAGCCACGGCGGGTCTCACTGCCACGGGTTCCTTCGCGGGCCTCGCGCCGGGGGCGACGAATAGCAGCAGCCTCGTGGTCGGAATGAACACCGCCACCGGCGGTTCACGCAACGGCACGGTCACAGTCGCACCGGTGTCGGATGGCAGCTTCAACAGCGGCGTCACCACGAACCTGACACCGCAGCAGGTCGCCGTCACCGGCGCCGTTTACCAGACCGCGCAGGCGGGCGTGTTGCCCGCGAGTCCCATCGATCTGGGCGCTACCCGCGTCGGCGGAACGCTCGGCCAGGCATTAACGATCACGAACTCCGCGCCGAACACCGGTGGCTACACCGAGACGCTTGGCGGCAGCGTGACCGGCACCACGGGCGCCGCCAGCGCGAGCGGCTCCTTCGCTGGCGTGGCGCAGGGAAGCAGCTCCAACGCGATTAGCGTCGGTTTAAGCACCGGCACGGCCGGAGCGGTTTCGGGCAGCGCAGCGCTCGGCTTCACCTCTTCGGAGATCAACGGCAGCGGCTTGGGCACGATCGGGGCCGGTTCGCAAAGCGTGAACCTGACCGGAGCGGTGTACCAGGCAGCGCAGGCGGGCGTGGTGCCGACCACGGTTGGTTTGGGAACCATGCGCAGCGGGACGGTCGTGAATACCGCCCTGACAATCGCTAACGTCGCTCCCAACACAGTCGGCTACACTGAGACTTTGGGCGCCACTTTCGGCACGGCCAGCGCTGGGTTGGTGGGAACTGGCACGCTGACGGGTTTGACGGCCGGCTCGACCAGCAACGCCCTCACCGTCGCGTTTACCGCCGGAGGGGCGGGCTCCTACAACGGAGCGGTGAATCTCAACTTTGCCTCGCAAGCGATCAACGGCAGCGGATTGGGGAATCTCGCGCTGGCCCCGCAGGCGGTAAATTTCGCTGCACTGGTGAACGGGCTCGCGACTTTTGACCTCTCGAATAACGGCCCGTTTGCGTTCAGTTTCACGGGAGCGAACTCGGCGTTGCTGGACTTCGGCACGGTTGGATTGGGCGGAGGCACGCTGTTGAATGGCTTGAACCTGTTTAATCATGTGAGCGGCCCGGCCGACTCGCTGGTCGGGTCGATCGGTCTTTCAAGCCTGACAGGCTCGCCCTTCAGTTTTCTCGGTAACAGCTCCTTCAATCTCAACGCGGGGGCGGCGACGCTTTTCCAACTTGGATTCAACACCGGTGCAGGAGCGGGCTTTTATTCTTCGAGCATCGCTTTCACGAGCGCCAGTCACAACGCATTCCAAACCGACTTGGGCCTCGGAGCCTTTACCTTGGAGGTTCGGGGAAGTGTCCGCGACGACGTCGGTGTTGTACCAGTCCCCGAGCCGTCGACGTACGGATTGATGGCCGCGCTTCTCCTGGCTGGCGTGGCCTTCGCCCGCCGGCGGAAGCGGGGGCAGGTTTAAAGCACCTGCAGTTTTTTCCGGTAGAAAGCCACCACTTCATCCGGATCATCGGTGAATAAAATGTAGTCGGCGATCCAGGCGGGCGCGCGTTTCGTGCGGATCATCTCCCGGAGTTGTCTGCGGAGATCACCCCAAAAAAGGGAATTAAAGAAAACGTACGGCACACGGGGTCGAATCCCGAGCTTCAGGTTGCACATTTCAATTCCGATTTCCTCAAGAGTGCCGACGCCGCCGACGTTGAAGATGCAAAAATCCGCCGCTTCGAACCACTTTTGACGGAAGTGCCGTGACGACTCCTGAAACGTGTTGAAAAAATCGACGCCAAGTTCCGGAGGTTGCGCTTCGAGTTCGAGGAAACACGCCCCGGTGAGTGCGCCTTTCGCTCGCGCTTGATCGGTCGCGAGTCGCATCACACCGCCGCCACCACCCGTGAGCACCCCGAGATTATGACCGAAGAAGCCGGTCAGTTTGTCGACCAGACCCGAGATGCGCGCGGTGTCGGCCGCTTCCAGTCCCATTGCCGAGCCATAAAACGCCAGGATCGTGGACTCCTGAAATTTGCGGGCCATCTCCTCGCGTACGAAGAAACCGTGCTCTTTCTTATAAGTGTGGACGTAGAGATCCTTCGTGGCGTCGTCGTGCCAGTAGCACTGGAGACCGATCGCGTCGAACATATCGAGACGCGCGTGAGCGTTGCTCGAAAGGAAATAGCCATGCGTGCGCGAGGCTTTGCGGAAGATGATCCGCTTCAGTTTCACGTCGCCGATGCGGGTGACCAATTCGATGTGCTCCAGCAGATCGGGAAAATAATCGAGGATCAGGGTGTCGGCGTCGTCCGGGGCAGCGTCGAGCGCTTGAATCATGGTCCGGCTGCCGATGGGGCAGGCATCGCCTTCGAGAAATTTCCGCAGATCCTCGTTGGCGCGCACCAGGACGCAGCGATTTTCCATCGTGGCGCTTTGATGGCGCACGGTGATTTTCGTCCGCGGCCTTGCCTCGGCCGTGTCGCGCGGCGGGCTCGAATCGAGGCATTTATAGACGTCCGTCGCGGTCGCGAGGAGGCGGGTCCGCTTTTTGGTGAGCGTCTTGAACTCGGGATCGTTGAATTCCGGAGCGCGGAAAATTTCGACCGACACCACCGGGTTCACCACCGGTTGATCGCCGGTGTTGTAGATCTCCAGCATGACATTCGTCCCGAAGGTCTTGATGGGATCGAGCAGGACGGCGCTGGTGTGGATGCCGAAGTTTCCCTCGCCCTGGTTCAGCGCGACAAAGTGTTCCTTCAGATACATCGAGCAGCTCGTGAGAATGCCCGAGTGCGGGGCGATGATGAGCGGCGAGGATTCGTGGCGGATCTGGACCTTGTCGAGAAAGGCGCGACCGGCGTTGCCGCCGACGACGCGCTCGAATTGCGCGCGCTGCAGCTTCGAGTTGAGGGTGTAGCTCACTTGGTGCGGCGTCAGAAACACGCTCCCCATCCGGTCGATGCTGATCGTGTTCGGCAGCTTGAGCCGGTTCTCCTTGATCGCGTCCCAAATCTCGCCGGTCGAGAGCTTAGCCGCCGCCGGCGCGTAGTATAACCGCCCGACCGGGGACCCGACGCGCAGAAGCTTTTTCCAATAGGACGCATTCGGAAAACTCAGGTCGTAGATGAAGGCCTCGGCGTCCAGCTCGATGCGGTTCCCTGCGACCCGGGGCGACCCTGTGACGAGCATCTCGATGCCGATCCGAGCCAGGGAACTGCGTTCCGTGAATTTCAGCGCGGAAACGTGCGCCTTAAGGAGTTCGAACTCCGGCGGGTTGCGGGGCCAGAATGCGAGAGTCAGCGTGACGGTGCTGTCATCCTTATTCTTAACCGTGAGAATTTGTCCGTCCTGGCTCGTCCAAAATTGGTCGGGATTCATCGATGCGAAGGGCGGTGATGAGGGATCGCGGAGGCTGACACAAGCGGGGAGTAATTGGTTGCTTTCACTCGCGGGCGCTGGCAAATCCGAAAACTTCGCGGCACAAAACCTTCTTTGCCGTTTCTCTATCTGCTCCCAAATTCGCATGAAACTGAAGCATTCCCTCACCTTCTCGCTGCTCGCCCTCGGCTTGGTCACGGCCCGCGCCCAGGAGATCAAAGTCAATCTTCCGGGAAAGTCCGACCAGCCGGCACCCGCCGCAGCTGCGCCCGCGACTCCCACCTTTACGGAGGCGCAACTGATCGAGGAGTTCGGATGGTTTATCGGTAAACGCGTCGGCCTCAGTGAGCTCGAGTTCGGCAAAGCCGAAATGGATTCATTGTTGAAAGGCCTGAACAGCGCCGCCGCCAACAAGGAGTCGCCTTACGAGCTCGAGAAAATCGGTCCGATGATGGACGAGTTTATGCAGAAGAAGCAGGCCATCTTCACCGATAAGATGAAGAAGAAGAGCGCGGCGGAATCGGCGGCTTACTTCGCAAAGCTGAAGGATAACAAAAACATCGTGGAGCTGCCCAGCGGCCTCCGCTACGAAATCGTGAAACCGGGGGCGGGCGAGTTCCCGAAGCCGACGGAAACGGTGCGGGTCCATTACACCGGCACGCTGGTTGACGGCACCGTCTTCGACAGTTCCATGCAACGCAACGAGCCGGCGGAGTTCGCGCTGAACGAAGTGATCCCCGGTTGGACCGAGGGCATTCAGAAGGTGAACAAGGGTGGGAAAATCAAACTCTACGTGCCGGCGAATCTCGCCTACGGCGACGACGGCCGCCAGGGCATTCCTCCCGGATCGACGCTCGTGTTCGACGTCGAGCTGCTCGACATCAAGCCTGCCGCGCCCGCTCCCGCCATGAATATGATGCCCGGGATGCCCGGCATGCCGGGTGCGCCTGGTTCCGTTTTGCCGGCGGGAAAGTAATTTCAAATTCGGTTTCGCAAAGAGCCCCGGCGGACGCCGGGGCTTTTTTGTTTTGTGAACCGGTGGGATGCCTCGTTTGGTCGGCGCGCAAGCGATGAACGCCGCGGACGTTAACCTTTATCTCGTTGGCTTTATGGGCACCGGCAAGAGCACGGTCGGCCGCGCGGTCGCACAGAAACTGGGGTTTCAACTGCTCGACAGCGACCATGAGATCGAGCGCGCGCGCGGGACCACGATTCCGGAAATCTTCGCCAGTGCGGGTGAGGCAGCGTTTCGCGTGATGGAGCGGGCGTTCATTGAGGAAGGCCATCCCGTGACGCGCACGATTGTCTCATGCGGAGGCGGGCTCGTGGTGCAGCCGGGAATGCTCGAGTTGCTGCAGCGGAAAGGCGTGGTGATCTGCCTCCATGCCTCCCTTGAAACCATCCTCGCGCGAACCGCGCGGCAGAGAACCCGCCCCTTGTTGAATGTGGAGAATCCGGAGGAGCGCATTCGCACCCTCTACGAGGCCCGGGAACCGGTCTACCGCGTATCTGGCACGATGATCTTAACCGATGGCCGGCCGCTGAATGAAGTGGTCGCGCATGTCATCCGCGCGTGGCGGCGGGATGCCGTCGAGTTTGCGCGTCAACACGCCTGAGACGAATCGCGTGCCGGTCTGATCCCGATGGCATCCCGCCAGGAACAATTGCGACAGCGACTCGGCGAACTGGGCTTCGACGACGTGCGCTTCACGACCCTGGTTCCGCTCCGCGGCGATGTGCTCGGAGCCTGGCTCGAAGCGGGAATGCATGGGGAAATGCAATGGATGGAACGCACGGCCGAGAAGCGATTGCGACCCGAGCTCGTGCTTCCCGGCGCGAAATCAGTCATCATGCTCGGGGTCAATTACTGGTCTGGGGAATCGCCCGGGTCTTCCGCCCCCGCTCGCCCCGAATGGGCGAGGTATGCGCGTTACGAAGATTATCACGACACGTTTAAGTCGGCGCTCGAGCGAGCGGGTGAGGCGCTGGAAGAAATCTGCGGAGGGACGAGCGGCGACTATCGTTACTATGTCGATACGGGGCCGCTGTTGGAACGCGGGTGGGCGGCGAAGGCCGGGCTGGGCTTCATCGGGAAGAACGCGATGCTCATCTCGCGTCGACACGGGAACTGGCTTTTTCTCGCGGGGATTTTGACTCGCTGCGAATTCGCGCCGGATGAGCCGGTGCGTCAGCAAGTGAACGGTTTTGCGGACGTCGGGCTCCTGTGCGGCAAGTGTACGCGTTGCCTGGATGCCTGTCCGACGCAGGCATTCGCCGCTCCCGGCGTAGTCGATGCGCGCCGCTGCATTTCCTACCAGACGATCGAAAACAAAGGGGTGATTCCGCGGGAACTCCGTCCCGGAATTGGGACGCGCATCTACGGCTGCGACGTCTGCCTCGACGTTTGTCCGTGGAATCGTTTTGCCCAGAAAGGCCGGCAGCTGCTCCTCGCCGCGCGCGACGACATCACGGCTTTGGATTTGCGAGAAATCCTGGAGCTGACGCCTGAGCGTTTTGCCGAGGTTTTTCGACGGACGCCCATCAATCGGGTGAAGCTCGCCGGTTTGTTGCGCAATGCCTGTGTCGTCGCCGGTAACTCGGGAGATGCCACCCTGCTTTCACCGCTTGTGCGGCTCGCGGCGCATGCCTTGCCGATGGTACGCGTGCACGCGGTGTGGGCGGTTTATCGATTGAACGCGGCGGCGCTCCTGGCTGAGCTGCGCGCCCGCGAGAACGACCCGGTGGTGCTGGAGGAATATGCCTCCGGTGAGGCCATGGGCACTACGGAAAAAAACGCTCCATCACCGCCGCCATGGCCGCCGGCGGCCGGACGGGCCGGCCCTGCAGGTCGATGAAGGCGTGGACGGTTTCGCCGGTGGCGAGCAACTCGTCCCCCCTTCGCACTTCGTAGGTCAGCCGAATCCGTAACAGGGGTTTTTCCCGCATCGTGGTCACAATGGTCAGGGTATCGTCGTAAACCGCCGGGCGGAGATATTTCGCGGAAACCTCGAGGACGGGGAGCCGGTAGCCCCCGGCTTCCAACTGCCGATAAGGCAGCCCGACCTCCTTGAGCAGCGTCGTTCGTCCAATTTCAAACCAGGGAAGATAATTACCATGGTAGACGACGCCCATCATGTCGGTCTCCGCGTAGCGCACCGTGACCGTCGCGCGCGACGTGATCACCCCGCAGCCTCCGTGGGGTTGAACAGGACTTCAGCGGATTCCTTCCAGCAATTGCGCCCGGCCCATTCGCGGCCGGCGGCGCCGAGGCGCAGCCGGAGGGCTTCATCGAAAATAAGTTTCTCGAAAGCGGCGGCGAGTTGGGCGGGGCGGTGCGGAGGTACGAGAAGGCCGGTGACGCCATCGCTCACTGCCTCGGACACGCCCCCGACGTCGTGGGCCACCACGGGCAGTCCATGGGCGGCAGCCTCGAGATAAACCAGGCCAAAGCCTTCGATGCTCTGGCCGTGATTGATGCTGGTCATCGCGAAAATGTCGGCGCGATCGTAAACGGCGGAGAGTTCCACGTCGGGGAGATTGCCAAGAAACCGCACGCTCAGGTCGGAGCAATCGGCCACCGCTCGGCGAAGGGTCGTCTCGTAGTGACTTTTGCTTTGCCCGCCGACGATCCAGTACTCGATGCGGGATCGGATGTGCGGGGAGAGGGCTTGCAAAGCTTGCAGCGTGATGAGCTGCCCTTTGCGCGGATGCAGTCGACCCACCGTGAGGACCACGATCTTTTCTTTTATTTCCTTCGATTTCGGCGGCACCACCGCAAAATCTGAACGCAAAGCTCCTGGCGTCAGGGTGATTTTATCCGCTGCTTCGGGGAAATGACAAAGCAGGAGTTCCTGGGTGTAGTTGGTGAGGGTGGTGACGCGGGTGGCGCGACGGATCAATTGGCGGGCAAGGATTCGACGCAGCGGATTTCCGGCGAACTTCAAAATTTCCGAACCGTGAAACGTGAGGACGAAACGCCGCGGACGAAACGCGTGGAAAAACTGCAGCAGCATCAGGGTCAGCATGGGTCCCGGCTCCGGAAGATAGACGGTGGCGTGGCGCAATTGCCGCCGGTGCCGGATCAACTCCCGCGCGAGTTGCACCAAACACCACAGGTTGTGCGTTCCTTTTAGCGGCATGCGCCGCAGACGGAATGGCCATCCTTTTTCAGCCGCACCGCGCGCCGATTGCGCCCACACCTCGACGTCGTAACCCAAGCTCGCGCCTGCGCGGGCAATCTCCTCAACGAATGTCGCGATGCCTCCCCGCACCGGGTAAAATTCGTGAGTGATGAGAAAAACCGGCGGGGTGGTGAAGGGAGCAGGCGTCGCAGGCATGCGGGGCAATTCAGAGAAAGAGTCGGCTCACTTTTTCGCGCAGTTAGGGGAGCGGGGTACGAGCTGGCAAGAAACGATAATGCCCGCTAACGAATTACTTTGCGGCCCGGAACCAAGAGGGGAAAGTCGTGACAGACGCCCAGCCCTGCGGCCAAAGAAATTGGGTTTACATTAACTGACCCCGCAACATACAGGGACCAACAATGCCAGACGCAGTTCAACCAAGCCAAGGTACCGCCAAACCGGTTGCGCCCTCCGCAAAACCCTTCGCGCCGGAAGACGAAGCTCCTCTTCGCGAAGCCTTAAAGCGCTGCTCCCCCTCGACCTTTGAAGCGGCGATCCAATTTCGAAAGACGGGAAATCCGGAGCATCTTCCCGCGGTGGTGATTGGTGTCATTGAGCGCTTCGTGGAGCCGGATCTGCGCGTAAAGTTGAAAGACGCAGATGACGACCTTCGCCTGATCGAAGATCTCGGGGTCGATTCTCTCACGATGATGGAAATCGTGATTTTGGTTGAGGACGTTCTTCAGATGTCGATCAACAACGATGAATTGCGGAATCTTCGCACCGTTGGCGACGTGAAGACGTTCATCGACTGCAAAATTCGGGGCCTGGCTCTTCCGAAGCCGACCAAGTTTCTGCCCATCGAACAGATTGCCGCGGTGATGCCGATTCAGCCGCCATTTCTGTTCCTGAACGAAGCGTCAGTAAGTTCCAGTGGCGCGAACGGGAAATACAAGATCACGGGCCAGGAGTTTTTCCTGCAGGGCCATTTCAAGGACAATCCCGTGATGCCCGCCTCCATCATGCTGGAAGCGCTGGGGCAACTCGCGGTCTTGTTTTTGCTGGAGGGAGCGAACACGGAGCCGGGCAAGGTAGTCAGTTCTTCACTGATTTATTTCACCGGTTGTGAGGGCGTGCGCGCCCACCGCGTTTGCAAGCCGGGTGATATCCTGACGCTTTCGATCAAGCCGAAGCGGATGAAGATGCCTCTCGCGACGTTTGAAGGAGCCATTCGGGTCGGCCAGGAAAAGGCGGTCATCGCGGAAGAAATCACGATGACCTTCGGTTATGCCGAAGCCAAAAACCAGCCGGTGCCGATTAATGGCGTCGCTGGGATGAACGGCACCGAGGCGGTTCACACGCCGACTCCGCTACGGGCTGCGGTGAACGCCTGAGCGTTCATCGGAGCTTATCGAAAGAGTTTCCTCGGGGCGGTTTTGCCGGGTCCTTTGCGTCGCAGGTTGACGGGCGTTCGCGAACCGACTTCATCCTTTAATCCCCGTCGAACTCGGGAGTTCGTCACGATCACTTTCGCATGCCCAGAGTTTTTATCACTGGTCTCGGTTTCATCACCAGCATTGGCAACGATGGGTCCGCGGTCACCAGGAGCCTGCGGGAACTGCGCCACGGGTTTCAGTTGTACCCGCCTTTTCAGAGAACCGAGATTCCCGTCAAAATCGCGGCGCCCGTTTCCGGTTTTCAGACGGACTCGAACGATCCCGAAGACTGGACGTTTCCGAGTCGTTACTCCATCAAACGCGAAATTCTCCGGGGGATGTCGCCGCATGGAGTCTATGCCTGGTGCGCCATGCAACAGGCGATCGAGGATGCCCGGTTGAGCCCCGCGGATATCTCTAATCCTGATACCGGGCTGTACGCCGCGTCAGGCGGTTCGCCGCAGTTAATGGGTCACATGCTGAACCGAATGCACACCCAAGGGGTGATGCGGTGCTCGCCGCTGGGCATCGTGGCGTCGATCTCCGGCACCGTGAACTTTAACCTGGTCGCGCATTTCAAGATCAAGGGAGCCTCCTGCGGGTTCGCATCGGCGTGCGCGTCGTCCTCCCACGCGCTGGGTTTCGCTTTCGATGAAGTCGCGCTCGGCCGGCAGAAGCGGATGTTCGTGGTCGGAGCGGAGGACGGGAATCTCGACGCGATTCTTCCTTTCGCCGGCATGCGGGCGCTGTCGCTGCAGACCGATCCAAAACTTGCCTCGCGTCCGTTTGACGTGAGCCGCGATGGGTTTGTCGGCACCGGTGGCGGTGTGGTGCTCGTGCTGGAAACCGAGGACGAGGCGGCACGCCGCGGCGCGCGCGTTTACTGCGAGGTGGCGGGTTGGGCGCAGGCGTCCGACGGCCACAATGTCGCCATCTCCCATCCCGAAGGCTTGGGCTTGCGCGCGGCGATGGAAAACGCCCTGCGGGTTACCGGAATCGCTCCCGACGCCGTCGATTACGTGAATGCGCATGCGACCTCCACTCCGATCGGAGACACCTCCGAGGCGCGAGCATTGAAGGCGATCTTCAAAACCCCCGCGGCGCGTCCAGCCATTAGCAGTACCAAGGCGCTTACCGGCCACGGCCTTTCGCTGGCCGGAGCGATGGAGAGTGGTTTTTGCGCATTGGCGATTCGAGATGGTTTCATGCCCGGTTCCGCGCACATCACGCGGCTCGATCCGGAATGCGAAGGTTTGAATATCATTCGGTCGACTCTTTCGGCGCAGCCGCAAGTCGTGATGAACAATGTGAGTGGGTTTGGCGGCGCGAACGTGTCCCTCGTTTTCAGGAAAGCCGGTTAACCGTGCCCGCTCGCATCTCCGATCTTCATCGCACGGCCTTTGTCACGGGTGCGAGCACGGGTTTGGGACGTGCGTTTGCGGAGATGCTGATGCACGAGGGGGTGCGGGTTTGGGGCACGGCCCGGGATGCGTCCCGGCTGGCGCATTTCCTTCCCGAGGTTGCGGGCGCGAAGACGCCACTTTTTTCCCCCGTGGTGTTGGACCTCCGCGATGGTGCGCGAGCCGAGGCGGTTTTCCGCGATGCCGAACGTGCCGCGGGGGGCTTCGATCTGGTGATCAACAATGCGGGTTATGGGGTCTTTGGAGATTTCGTTGGTGCAGATTTTTCGGTGTGGGAAGAGCAACTCGAAGTGATGCTCGTGAACACGGCGCGGCTCTCCCGGGCGGCTCTCGGGGGCATGCTTAACCGGAAGCGCGGCGCCTTGGTAAATGTCTCATCGCTGGCCGCCGAATTCCCCCTGCCTTTCCAGAGCGCCTATAACATGGCGAAAGCGGGTCTCACCGCGTTGAGCGAAAGCTTGATGATCGAATTGAAGGGCACCGGCGTCGTGATTCTCGACGTGCGACCGGGAGATTATCGCACCGATTTTGAAGGCAGTGTCCGTCAAGTCTCGGCGGAGCCTAATCCAAGAATGGTCCGGGCGTGGCGGGCATTTGAGGCGATGATGCGCACCGGTCCGGCTCCCGCTCATGCGGCGGCGGCGCTCCGGCGGGCGCTGTTGCGCAATCGCAGCGCGACCGTTCGGACCGGACGCTTCTTCCAAGCGGTGCTCGCTCCCTTGCTCGCCCGGCTGGGATCCTTGCCCTTGCGCCGCCGCATTCAGGCGGGTTATTACGACGTATGAGTGGTTCAAACCCGATTTTTTCCCGTTCGCGCTTTCAATTTTTTGGGCGCCACCCCTGCCAGGTTTTTGCCGGCCCGAGGCGAGCGGCACTGGGCTTCGGGCTGGCAGATCCGCGACGCTAGGCATGTCTAAAGTCCGGATTCTTGTTCTCACCTCCAGCACGGGTGGAGGCCATGACGCCCGCGCCGAGGCCTTCGCGGAGTGGTGCTTCCAGCTCTACCGTCACGATGTGGACGTGCGCATCGAGCAGATGCTGGAAAAGTCTTCGTTCGTGAACCGCACCGGAGTGAATCTGTACAATCACCTCCAAAAGAGCGCTCCATGGGTGCACAAATTTTTCTATCTGGTGGTGGAAGCGCTGAGTTATCTCAATCGCCGGAAGGTCACGTTTGGGGCGAGCTACTACCTGCATGTCCTGCGGGAGTACAAGCCGCACTTGGTCTTCAGCGTCCATGATTGTTTGAACCGCGGTTATTTTCAGCTGGCCCGCGAAACGCTGGGCGAAAAACGAGTGCGTTGTGCCACGTATTGCGGCGAATTTTCCGGGGGGTGGGGTTATTCGCGGAACTGGATCGAACCGACCGTCGACCTCTATTTCTCCCGCACTCCCACCGCGCACGACTACGCGGTGCGGAAGGGGATCCCCGCCGAGCGAGGGCGCGTGCGTGGTTATCTCATGTTGCCTCGCGCCCACCTCGAGGTCGTTAAGCCCGTGGAACGCCCGGTTTATCGCGAGAAGAAGCTCGGGCTGCGTCCGGACCTGTTCACCGTCTTTCTCGCGACGGGCGGCAACGGGGCAAACAATCATTTCGAGCTTTTGCCAACCTTCGTGAAACACGCGGCAAGCTGTCAGGTGATCCTGATCTGTGGGCGCAACAAGGAGGTCTACAACGAACTCATCCACTGGCGGGCAAACCACCCCGAACTTAATTGCTACATCGAGGGATTTTCCGATGCGGTGCACCTGCTCATGCAGGCCAGCGATGCGATCGTGACCCGTGGTGGCACGACGACCTGCGCGAAGGCGCTGCATTTCCGATGCCCGATCATCTTCAACGCCTTCGGGGGCATCATGCCGCAGGAGCAACTTACCTGGAAATTCTTCCGCAACGGCGCCGGGTCCGAGAAAATCGAAAGCGCTTCGGACTTCGACCGCATCATCGGGCGGTGGATGACCACCCCCGGTGACTATGAAGCCGCCCGCGACGCTTTCCTGAAACTTCGCTACGAGGAGAACCCGACGCTTTTGATCGAGGAACTCGTGGCGTTGGCGAACGAGCCCGCCCAGGCAAAACTGAAGCGCCGCAATTTCCCGCCGTCTGTCAACGGCAGCAGTAATTCCCAGAAATCCTGGGCGTAAACGTGAGGGTGGGTGACGTTGCCCAAATTGTCATTCCGAGAGGGTGGGGAAACGGAAATTTCCGTGGAAAGATCATGATCCCTTCGATCCTCGGAGTTGGTCTCGCGAAGGATGCAAAGGAGCCGAAGGCGTTTCTTCGTCTCCTTTGCAGCCTTCGCGAGACCCCTTCTGCGTTCATCAGCCGAGCGAGGAAGAATCCGCGAGGTCGAACACTCACCGCGAGGCCGGGATGGCCAGCGCCAGCGCCGAACATCCGCCTGCGTTATCTCGAAACGACAAACGCCGCCTGCACATCCACCGCGGTCTCGCCGCCTTCGACGACGCGCGCGCGCAGCTTCAGCTTCGCTTTTCCGTAGCGGGAAAGCGCTTCCTTAAACTCGGCGATCGCCGCCTGCGCGGGACGTTCACAGATGGCGCGCAGATCTCCGAGCACCGGACGTCGATAAGCAGCGCGGCTGTCCTTCACGACGATACTCCATTCCGTCTTCTCCGCGCCCTTTTCGTTCTTCATCAATTCCCAGACGACCCCGTAGCCGGCGAGGGTGGCGAGCGAGACGAGGCTGCCGCCAAACGCCGTGTTGAGTGAATTTTTGTTCTGCTCCTTGGGCGCGGTCAGGACAAGCGCGCGCGCATCGCTGACTTCCACGCCGACACCCATCGCTTTCGCGAGCGGGATCATCTCGTGGAGAAAAATTTCCAAGGCCGGCACCTTCACAGACTTCATGGGCGCGGAAGTTGCGTGAAAAATTCCCCGGCGTCAAAGTTTGCGCGTTTCTCCGCTCATTTTGTGGAAGAATTCACCGCCCGGTCTTCCACAACGCCTTCCGCCGTCCGCATTTTACTCCGGAGGAGACACCGAGCGATTTTTCCGGCCGGGTGCCGCGTCCGTTTATTTTTCAACGGGAGTTGAGCCTCCCGGAGCGCCTGCGTCATCTGCCACCTTTCGATTGCCACGCAACGCCCCCCGCCCACGTTTCCGCCATGGCTCTCTCCCCTCGCCAGCGACGGTGGCTGGCAATTGTCGGCACGCTCGCGGTGCTGTTTACCGTCTTCGGGTTCCTGATTGCGCCGCCGATTTTGAAGGCGCAGCTCACCAAGCGCCTTGCGCTGGAACTCGGTCGTGCGGTGAAGATCGAGAAAATCCGCCTCAATCCCTACGCGCTTTCGCTCACCCTCGAGGGACTCGCGATTCAAGATCGCGATGGCGGACCTTTTGTCGGCTGGCGGCGGGTGTATGTGAATTTCGACTCCACTTCGATTTTTGTTCGGGAGTGGCGGTTTCAGGAAATCACGGCGGCGGCTCCGGGCTTGCGCGTGATCGTCAACCAGGACGGTACCTTCAATTTTTCCGACCTGCTCGCAAAATTCGCCCCGCCGGGCGCGAAGCCCGCCACGGGAAAACCGGGCTGGCCGCTGCGGATCGCGAATTTCGTGGTGAGTGAAGCGGCGCTCGATTTCGCCGATTACAGCCGCTCGGCGGAATTCGCGACCCGGGCGGGCCCGGTGAGTTTTGCGCTGAAAAATTTCCACACCTCACCGGGCACCGGCGCGCCTTACGATTTCAGCGCGACCATCGAGGTGGGTGAGACGCTAGCCCGACTTCCGCAACTGGAAGCGATTTTCGTTTATTTTTCGGGGTATTGGGCGTTGCAAGTGTTTGATCTGGCGTGATCGGAGTTTGCCAAAGGGCGTGTAGTGGCGACCTACCCTCTAGCGGGATGGGCGCGGATGGTTTAGGCTGCGCGGCGTGTACCTGAAGTGCAGCGTTGCAAGGACGGCAAAGTTCACCGGTCGTGGTCGGTCGTGGAGAGCCGGCGCCACGGCGGAGGCCAGGTGACGCAGCGGCAGGTGCTGTATCTCGGGGAGATCAATGACAGCCAGCGGCGCGCGTGGGAGAAAACGATCACGGTCTTCGACGAGGCGCAGGGTGCCACGCGCCAGCTCGCGCTTTTTCCCGCTGATCGCGAGCCGCCGGCGGACGGCGCGGAGGCGGTGCAGGTGCGGCTCGACGCCCTCCGGTTGGAAAATCCGCGCCAATGGGGTGCCTGCTGGCTGGGCGATCAGCTCTGGCGCACGTTGCACCTCGATGATTTTTTCGGCGCGCGGCTGCCGTTGAACCGCGAGGGCACCGACTGGGAAAAAGTCCTGCGGGTGCTCGCGATTTACCGGCTGCTCTCGCCGGGCAGCGAGTGGCGGCTGCACCGTCATTGGTTCGCCACCACGGCCTTGGGCGATCTGCTCGGGGTGGACGAACGCGCGGTGCAGGACGACACGCTCTACCGCTGCCTCGATTTACTCCTGCCGCACAAGGAGGAACTCTTCGGCCACCTGCGCCAGCGCTGGAGCGATCTGTTCGGCGCGCGTTACGAGGTCCTGCTCTACGATCTGACTTCGACCTACTTCGAGTGCGACGTGCCGCCCAACGAATCCGACCCGCGGCGCTTCGGCTACAGCCGGGACAAACGCAGCGACTGCGTGCAAGTCGTCGTCGCCCTGGTGGTGACGCCGGCGGGCCTACCGCTCGCCTACGAGATGTTCCCGGACCACACCGCCGACCAGACGACGCTGCGCGGCATACTCGATACCATCCACCGTTGTTACGGCGCCGCCGAGCGGATTTGGGTCATG